>CAYXFB010000037.1:0-25951 GCA_964464145.1 uncultured Christensenella sp. | reverse complement strand
TATCTATTCTAACAAAAAAGCCAACCTTTTGGTTGACTTTTTCGACAGTCTGAAATCACTTAAACGTATTCTTCACAAAATCAATTCCTTCTCTAAGCGCAGATGTGATGGCAGGCTCGCTTTTATCAGCCGCAATGTCTCTCCACAGGCTCACATCCCGCCCAACGGGGCCGCCTGATATAATGAACGGCTCCATAACTATTCTACCATCGTAATTTATATCCTTTAAGGCGACGGCTATTTTATCCCAGGGCACATTGTCGCAGGGTCCTGGAATGCCTCTGTTGCTCTTTCCTATATGCATGTGCTTCATGCGTTCTCCCGCCTTCCTTATGGCGTCCGGCGAGCTCTCCTCTTCTATGCCCATGTGGAAGGTGTCCAGCAGCAAACCGCAATACCTGCTGCCCACGGCATCCACAAACTCCACGCCCTCGTCCACACTATTGAGCAAATATTGCTCGAATCGGTTCACCAGCTCTATTGCAAAAACAACATCGTTATCCTGCGCGCACTTCACGCACTCTTTGACCGATTCCAATGCAATGTCCCACATTTTGCGCTTGTCTGGCAGCGGTGTCGGAAAATCATAGGGCCAATATGAATATAATATGCCGCTCAGCACCTTTCCGCCCATAATATTTATAGCTTTAAGCAGCTTTTTTGTGTGTTCTATGCCCTTACGCCTCTGTGCAGCATCCTCGCTGGCCATATCGAAATCCTTGGGAAACCCTATGCAATAGGACATTTCTATACCATTATCGTCGGCACATTGCTTTAGCTCCTTCATTTTCTTTTCATCCAGCTCGTTCATATAGTCCGGCGGCGTTACCTCCAGCACGTCAAAGCCCGCCTTGGCCGCCAGCTTCACCCGTTCGCACATGTCAACAGCCCACTCATTTCCCCAAACCGCATAGTGTATGCCTATTTTGTTCATATCAATCTACCCTTTCTTTGCCATCAATGCTCCGCGCGATATTTATTTTTGAGCGCATCTATTATTACTGCGGCCATTATCATTATTCCGCCCGTCGTATTTACCAGATAGGGCGATATACCCATTATCTGCAATCCCACCTGAAAAACCGTTATAAGCAGCACGCCGCCCAGCACGCCCTGAACCTTGCCGATGCCTCCCGCCAAGCTCACTCCGCCTATTACTGCCGAAGCCAAGGCATACATTTGCATATCACCGCCAAAGGAAGCGGGTACAGCGCCCATGTAGGAAGAATACATCCACCCGGCAAATGCCGATAGCCCCGCCGAAATAACAAAGGCTGTTATCTTCACACGGTTAACATTTATTCCGGAGGCTCTGGCACAATTTATATTTCCGCCAACTGCGTAAAGGCTCCTGCCATATGTGGTCTTGCTCCATACAAATATGAATATTATGGCTATGGCCACAAAGAGTATGGGCATTATGGGTATGCCCAATATTGAACCCTTGCCTATGAAGTTGTATTCCGGCGGAAAATTTGTAAATGTGCGGCCACCCGTCAATGCCAGCAGCCCGCCGGTCAGTATAAGATTCATGGCTATAGTTTCTATCAGTGCCGCCGCCTTCAATTTCGTTATTATAATACCGTTTACCAAGCCCACCAGACAGCCGAACACTATTATCAATATTATAGCCAAAAACCAGGGCACACCCATATTGTTCATAAGATAGGTTCCCAGCCCGGCCGAAAACGCCATAGTACCGACTATAGAAAGATCTATCTCGCCCAGCATCAGCGTATGCGATAGGCCTATCGTCATCACGCCCAGTGCCGCGGCCTGTATAAATATGTTTCTTATGATATCTATAGTAAAAAATGCGGGCTGTATAATGCCCATTACCACCAGCGAGCTCACCAGTAAAAGCCAAACCAGGTTATCGCCTATCTTCTCCACCATGTCGCTTCCGCCGGTTTTAACCAATACCTGCGTTTTCTCTCTCATCCTCCAAAGCTCCTTTCAAAGAATCTCTTATGTTTGTCACATCGTCTATCGTCAGATTCTCATTTCTTATTTGTTTGAATAATTTACCACTATAAAAAAAGTACAGTTTATCGCAGATCCTGAGTATCTCCGAGTAATCGCTTGTATGATATATTATGGGAGTGCCGCCATTTGCCAAGCCGTTCACCAAATCAAGTATCTCTTCTCGGCTTCCTATATCTATTCCAATCGTTGGCTCGTCCAGCATAAGCAGCTTTGGCTCACAGCATAGCTCCTTGGCGATCAATACCTTTTGCTGATTTCCTCCCGAAAGCGTGCGTACTTTTTCATGTTCGTTTTTTGCCTTTATCTCCAGCAGATCATAGTAATATTTGGATATATCCGCTTCTTTTTTCTTGTCTATCACGCCAAGCGCTCTTTTTAATTTACCGCTCATTACAGACAGGCTTATATTGTGCAATATGGACATCTCCTGAACCAGGCCTTCGTCGTGTCTGTCAAAAGGAACGTAGATCATGCCCCGCTGTATCGCCTGCGCCTCGTTTGCTACGGTGAAGCTTTCCCCCGCGCTGCAAAGCTGGCCCTGTTCAATTTTTTCCAGACCGCCTATGGCTCTCATAACCTCGCGCGCTCCGGAACCGGGAAACCCCACAAAGCCCACAATATCGCCCTTCTTTATTTCAAACGAAACATTATCCACCCGAAAAGCGTGTATGTCTTTACACGCAAAGGCGATGTCGGAGTGTTCCTTTTCCTTTTTTCTCTTAAACAATTCCACGCTGTCACCCAGCATCTTGGCGGAGAGATCCATTTCATTTTTTTCTGTTTTGAGATCCAACGACGTCGCGAAACCATCCTTAAAAATTGTTATTTTATCGCATAGTTTCAGCACTTCGTCCAGATAGTGAGATATGAATATAAAGCTTGTTCCCTTTGCGCTCATCTTATTCACAAAATCGAATAAATTATTTCGTTCCTCGGTTGTAAGTGATGTCGTCGGTTCATCCAGTATTATGAGCTTCGCTTCGCTAAACAGCGCCCTTACTATATTGAGCTTCCGCCTGTCCACCAGGCTGAGCTTGGCCGCTTTGGTTTTCGGGTCTATATCCAGCCCATACTGGCTCAGCACCTTGCCAGCCGTTTCATAAATATTGTTCCAATCCACCAATTTTGCCTTGGTTCTTGGCCATACCCCTATAAATATGTTCTCCGCCACCGAAAATTCATTCACTATGGCGGTATGCTGCGGAACGATAAACAGCCCCTTCTCCTGGCGCTTCAATACATTATATTCATTTATATTTTCATTCTCAAAAACCACTTGCCCCTCATAGTTGTCTATGAGACCGGTAACTATATTTACAAAAGTGCTCTTACCCGCTCCGTTTTTTCCCACCAGACCGTGTATCTCGCCTTTTTCAATGGACATATCTATGCCGTTCAATACCTGCTTTGTATGAAAACTCTTTTTTATATTTTTTGTTTCAAGCAGCAAGTTTTTCATCCCCCTCTGCGCAGCCGAAACCGCCACCCGCGCGCTACAGTAACGCGCGCGGGTCGGCAAAGAATTTCAGCATGTTGTATTTTGTTGACTTAGTAAGAGATCCCCAATACGTCGGCGGAATATCTTCCCGCGTTGCTGGGTTCCTGCGCGTTGTCCTTGTATATTTTGGTGGTAGGCAGGCTTATCCACGGGCCATTCCATTCGGTCGCCTGTTTTACGGGCGTCTCGTCCCAATGGAAGCTGAAATAGCTGTCCGACGCTTTATATGTATCCGGAAGCTGCTCTCCCTTAAATATGTATTTATCCATCATTTCCAGGCATATAGCGGCAATGGCGTGCCAGTCAAGATTGGTGGTTCCATCCATGTAGCCTTCCGATATCCTGTCCAGCGCAAGGGGCTCTCCATCCAAAGAAACCATTATTATGTGGCCTTCCTCGCCCACCTTTTTAAGCTTCCCGGCAGCCTCTATCGCTTCGTATACGCCATTGAAAGCATTGTCGCTGGGCGCATGAACGGCATCTATATCTGGATCTTTGGCAAGTGCGTTTGCCGTGGCATCCTGAGACTGCAAACGATCGCCATTGCCTACGGCATCTATCACCTGTATGTTTTCATACTTTGCCATTACATCGTCAAAGCCCTTTTTGCGTTCTCTCATTACCTGCGAAGCCGGGTCTCCGTACACGTCCAGCACCTTGCCCTTAGGTTCACCATATTTCTCTGTCAGTTTTTCAACGATAATTTCAGCCGAGTTCGTACCCGCCATAACGTTGTCGCAATCTACCGTTATAGCTATATCTCCTCCCGTTACGGGAGTGTCGTACACGCCTACGGGTATGCCCGCCGCGTTAGCGTCCTTTACGCACTCAATGAGGCTTTCTGAGTCTATGGACGTCACCATGATAGCCTTGGGGTTTTGCGTGAGTACCGTTTTGAATTGATTAACCTGCTTTGCCGCATCCAGCTCCGCATTTAGTATTTCGAAATCGTATCCCAGCTCGTCGGCGTATTTAACAAAGGCGTCCTGCATAGCAACCCACGCATAGTAATCTAATCCCTTATGCAGAAAGTATATTTTCCCTCCATCGTTCGCCTCAGCGGGAGCCTCCGAGGCTGCCGGCGCTTCTGACACTGCCGGTGCGGCTGCCGATGCTTCCGTGGCGGCTGGCGCGTCCGCAGCAGCGGCGGGTTCGGATGCCGCCGGAGCGGGGGCCGCTTCAGTCGGCGCTTCAGACGCTGCCGGAGCAGACTGAGCGCATGCCGTCACCAGCATTGCGCACACAAGAGCAAGTACCACCAAGATAGTTAGCTTTTTCTTCATTTTACATTCCTCCAAAATATTTTTGATGACACAGCATTGTCGTGTCAAATCTGATTTCGATTTAATGTAGCTTGTTAATTACCGCTTTCTGCGTATTCAGCGCTTTCGGTTTGTTGTTTGCTGTATAAATAAGTTTTTTATTTTTGTTTTATTAATTATCAGTGGTATAGTAATTGTTTATTTGCCATTTGCAGTCGTTTTATTATTACTCAGTTAAATTTATCGCGCAATTCATCATATGTCAATCATTTTATTTGTATAATTTATCATTTTCGCTCGTTTATTATTTTTATATTGACGTTTATTGTTGATATGTGCTATATTGATTTTGCCTAGGCTGGAAAACAATTCCGAAAATAGCAATTAAATAATTTCAGGAGGAACAATTTTATGAAAATGCGACAATCTGTACTCATTAGTCCCGGCGCGTTTGAGCTGCGCCAGGTAGACAAGCCCTCACCTCAAAACCACGAAGTGTTGATCAGGGTAAAGGCCGTGGGAATATGCGGCTCCGATATACACACATATCACGGAGCGCATCCATTTGTACACACTCCTATTGTGCTGGGACACGAAGCAACCGGCGAGGTCGTGGAACTGGGAGCCGACGTGGATTCTCTTTCCATTGGCGACAGGGTGATAATGCGTCCGCAGCGCACCTGCGGAAAGTGCCGTCCCTGCGAAGAGGGGCGTTACAATATATGTAAGCACCTGGACGTTTTAGGCTGCCTCAGCACCGGAGCTTCCTCAGATTTTTTTGCGGCGGACAGCGACATATTTTATAAACTGCCGGAAAATCTAAGCTACACGTCGGGAATACTGCTGGAGCCTTTAGCCGTGGGCATACACGCACTAAATCGTGGCGGCGGCGCTCAAGGCAAAAACATATTGGTCACAGGCGCCGGCACCATAGGCCTCGTAACGGCACAGGCGGCTAAGGCCATGGGCGCGGCCTCCGTAATGATAACGGATGTGTCCGATTTCAAGCTCGACATGGCAAAGAACTGTGGCATAGACCACAATGTAAATGTGGCAACCACAGATCTAAAATCAGCGGTCAACTCTGTTTTTGGCGAAGATATACTGGATATGATCGTGGAGTGCTCCGCGGTGGAATCTGCCATCAATCAGGCGATAGACATCGCTACCAAGGGCACCAACATTGTAGTGGCGGGAGTATTTGAGGGAATGCCCAAAACAGACCTCGCAAGCGTACAGGACAGGGAATACTCGCTTATAGGCTCTCTCATGTATACCCACGATGATTACGTAGAAGCTATAAACATGGCCGGTAAGGGGCTTGTTTACTTGGATAAGTTGATTACTAATATTTTTACGCTTGAGCAAAACAAAGAAGCTTTTGAATATATCGACAAAAACAGAGATACTGTTCAAAAAGTTATTATTGAAGTATAATTGAATTGATAATATTTCAATAATAAGTTCTCGAAGGGGTTTATATGGCTTCCAGAGGTAAGCGGTCTACTGTTTTTGCAAACGAACGACGCCAAAAAATAATAGATTTAATAAATTCAAGCCAAAGCATAGCCGTACCAGAATTATGTGACTATTTTGGCGTTTCGCCATCTACCATCAGAAGCGATCTTCGTGAACTCGAAAATGCAAAATTGCTTACGCGTACTCATGGCGGAGCCATAGTAAATACGAAAACCGCGTATGAAAGGCTCCCATCTGCCAAGAAAGTTATAATGATGGAACAAAAACTTGCAATAGCCAAAACTGCGCTGGATTATATAGAGGATGGTGACACAGTTGCTATATCCACAGGTACCACCACTTTCGCTCTCCTGCAATTGCTCACGGGTAAGAAAAATCTCACTGTTATAACAAACGATGTGAATTTTTGTATTTGGTTGGAGGAAAACACCGATTTTACAATAGTGCTTATCGGCGGTTTTATAAGAAACAACTACCATTATGCGCGTTCCCCAATAGAGTCTTCATTGCTTAAAATTTTGAATGTGGACAAAACTTTTCTTTCATGCAACGGTGTGAGCAAAAAAAATGGCGTCACCACTCCCGATATCGAGCTTGCGCTAAACAACAAAAGTATTATAGAGTGCTCCGGCGAATTATACCTGCTATGTGACAGCAGCAAGATCGGCCAAGTCACATTTGCGCAGATCGTTCCGCTTGAGGATGTGGATTATATCATTACCGATGATGGCATAGGCGATGATGACATGATGGAACTGAGCTCTACCTGCAGGATCGTATTGCCAAAAGCGAGCAGCCCGCAATAAAAAAATCACCCCAATTGTTTTTTAGTATATCATACTGTCTAACAATTGGGGTGCACTTCACTTACGCTCAGCTCTTTCTCCCACGGAACACAAAATCTATAAGCTTTTTTAAATTTACATTGCGCTCGAAATTCGCAAAGTGGTAGGCCTTGCCCGCCGCGCCGTATTTCGCGCGCTCTTCCTTTGGCATATCGTACATATCCATTATTATTTTTGCAAGACCGGCCGTATCTCCGCTCTTCACAGAAATGCCGCAGCCGCTTTCGTTTATAAGGTCGTAGCCCGCGCCGTCCATCGCGGAGATCACCGGCTTGCCCGCCGCCATATAGCTCTGCACCTTGGCGGGTATGCCATACTCGAACAGATCGCTCTTGGTAAGCGCCACAAGCAGCGCGTCGGCCAGCGTTTGGTAGCGCGGCACATCCTCCACGGGCACAAGGCCTTCAAAAACCCAGTCTCCCCCCATGCCAAGCCGCTCCACCTCATCCATGAGCCACTGCTTACTCATTCCCTCGCCCAATATTATGTAGCGTATATTATCGTAACCCGCGTCCTTTGCCATCCTAGCGGCGGCCGTGACGGTCTCAAAATCCTGCGCCGGGTTTATGTTGCCCGCGAAAACAATGTTGAACCGTCCGTCGCAAAAACGCTGCTGCAATGCTTCGTCATATACATCCTGCTCGTACAGCTTTTCGCACACCTGCGGTATATACATTATTTTTTCTTTCGGTATACCCACCAGCGTATTCAGCCGCTCCGCTATGCCCTCGAATACTCCCATCAGCCCGTCCGCCTTGCGATAGTGCCAATAGGAGAAGCTCGTTATCCACTTTCTGAGCAGCTTGTTTTTGATATCCAATATGGAAAATAGGCTGTGTGGCCAAAAATCGCATATGTAGATATATAGCGGCGTCTTTGTCCACTTCGCCAGCAGTATGGGCATGAAGGCCATAAAAACGGGCGATAGCTGGTACACCATTATGCGGTCATACTTTTGGCGCATAAGGCGCGGCAAATGCGCCAGCTCTGCCAGCGGGAAGGATACGAAATTCACGAATATACGAAAATTGCTGTTGTTCCCCCGGCGGATCTCAAAGGCGCGGCGAATGTTTACACCCGCTTTCACCTGCCTGCGGTTTTTTCGGTAGCCATAGCCCTCAAAAAACTCGCCTTTGGGGTAATTTGGTATGCCGCAAAGCACATCCACCTCATAGCCGTTTTCCACAAGCCCTTCGCAGATATCCGTTATTCTGAAAGTTTCCGGCCAGTAATGCTGGCAAACCACTAATATACGCTGTTTTTCCATAGATTTAACTATATCACAGTACCAATTTACTGTAAACAAGAGGCGAGCGCAAACCCGTAACCGCCACAATTGACCACACAGGCGGGTTGTGATATCATATATTATTAGCGCAATATGCGCCCAATAATGTTGCAGGGGTACACTATGATAGAACAGGCAAACGGTAAATTCGCCGGAAAGACGCTGCTTATCACCGGGGGCACGGGCTCCTTCGGCAACGCGGTATTGAAACGGTTTATAGATACGGATATTGCGGAGATACGCATATTCTCACGCGACGAAAAAAAGCAGGACGATATGCGCCACGCCATAAAAAGCGATAAGCTGCGTTATTTCATAGGCGACACGCGCGACAAATCCAGCCTGGACGAAGCCATGCGCGGTGCTGATTTTTGTTTTCACGCGGCGGCGCTGAAGCAGGTCCCCTCCTGCGAGTTCTTCCCCATGCAGGCGTATAAAACAAACGTGGAGGGCAGCAACAACGCGGCGCTATCCGCCGTGGAAAACCGCCTGGATAAGCTTGTACTGCTTTCTACCGATAAAGCGGTCTATCCCATAAACGCCATGGGCATGAGCAAGGCCATGGCCGAAAAGGTGGTACGCGCCGCCTCACGCAACATAACGGGTAATACGCTATTAAACATCACGCGCTACGGAAACGTTATGGCCTCACGCGGCAGCGTTATTCCGCTCTTTGTTTCGCAGGCGCGGCAAAACGCCGATATCACAATAACAGACCCGCTTATGACGCGGTTCATGATGTCCCTTGAGGACGCTGTGGATCTGGTGCTCTACGCCTTTGTGCACGGCGGGCAGGGCGAAACATTCGTGCAAAAGGCTCCGGCCTGCACGGTGGCCGATCTTGCGCAGGCCATCATAGAGCTGTTCGAATCTAAAAGCAAGATCCGCTACATAGGCACGCGCCCGGGTGAAAAGCGGCACGAAACGCTATTGACGCGCGAGGAATACGCCCGCGCGGAGGATCTGGGCGGCTATTACAGAATACCCGTAGATGGGCAAACGCTGGACACGAACGGCAGCAAGCCGCCCGTAGACAACGAATATGAATATACCTCGGAAAACACGCGCAGGCTGGACGTTGCGCAGACAATGGAGCTGCTTATGTCCATAGACTATATAAAATATCAGCTCAAAAACGAGGGCGAGGAAAAAGGGCTGGTTTAGGCATTGCCGGAGGTTTTTTATGAACAGACGCGTTTTGGTGCTGGGCGCTCACGGTATGCTCGGCCATGTGGTCACAAAAACATTTGAGGATGCGGGCGACGAGGTGCTGGGCATTGCGCTTGATGGCGACGCGCGTAAGGTATTTGCCATAGACGTGACAAGCAGCGCTCTCGATAGATTTTTGCAGATAAACCATTTTGACGTGGTAATAAACTGCGTCGGTCTTTTGAACCAGTACGCAGAGCAAAACCCCGCGCTGGCGATAGCGCTCAATTCGCTGCTGCCCCACCGCCTGGAGGAGTTTTACCGCCACACCCATACAAAGATAATACAGCCGGGAACGGATTGCGTTTTCGCGGGCAACACGGGCCCCTATACCGAAAGCACGCTACCGGACGGCGAAAAATATTACGACCGCACAAAGGCGCTCGGCGAGCTGCGTAACGAAAAAGATCTTACGCTGCGCATGTCCATAGTCGGGCCGGATATAAACCAGGGCGGCATAGGCCTGCTGAACTGGTTTATGGCGCAAAAGGGCGACATAAAGGGCTTCACGGGCGCCATATGGACGGGCATAACCACAATTGAGCTGGCCAAGGGCATGCTGGCCGCGCTGGACGCGAACCTCACCGGGCTATACCATTACGTGCCGGACGAAAGCATAAGCAAATACGATATGCTGCTGCTCTTCGCTGAAATACTGGGCAAAACGGATGTGAACATAATACCGGTTGACGAGCCCAAGATAGACAAATCGCTAATAAACACGCGCAAGGATTTCGGCTATAAAATTCCCGGTTACCGCGAGATGTTCACCGAGATGCGTGACTGGATGGCAGAAAACGCCGCGCTATATCCGCATTACGGCCTAGGCGGCAAAACGGTGGGTAAATGAGCAAAAAGCATTCCTTCTTCGGCAGCGCCATATTTTATACGCTGGGCGTGGTGCTGGGGCTGGGCGCGCAGTTTTTGCTCACATCCATAGTATATGGGCAATTCATGCCGCCCGATCAATACGCGCTTTTTCAGATATACAATCTTTGGTTTCAGGTCTTTGGCATAATCGTGGGGCTGGGCGCTTCCGATTCCATAAACAACGCACGCATACACTTTGGCAATGAAAAGCTGCACGGCTATTCCTCCTCGCTGCTTGGAATAGGTGTGGTTTCGCTGGGCGGCTTCGCGCTTATAATGACGGCTATGCAGAGCGTGCTGGTGCCGCTGATGTCCTTTTCGCTGCCCATATTGCTGGCGGCGCTGGTGCAGGGCTTCTTTTCATTCTGCACACTCGTGATTGCGCAAAAATGCAGGGTGCTTGGTAAACCCGTGCAGTTTGTGGTGTGGTCCTCGCTGGCGCAGGTGCTGCGGCTGGTGCTCTGCTTCGCAATAGTTTCTCAAATGACGGAAAACCAATATCTCGGCCACGTATACGGCTCATTCATAGCTTACGGCGGCGTGGGCGTGCTCTCCATAATATTCCTCATAAAAGAGGGCGGTTTTGTTATAAGCCGCGAATACTGGCGCTATTGCCTCATCATAACCATACCCATGGTGTTCCACGGAATTTCCAGCCTGGCTTTGGGGCAGGCCGATCTATTGATGATGGAAAAAATGCGCGGCGCGACCGAGGCGGGCATATATTCCTACGTTTACGGGCTGGGCTCCATAGCGAATGCCATATGGCTGGCCTTCAACAACGCATGGACGGTGTGGTATTTCGACAAAACGAAGGAGGGCAGGGACGGCGAGGTACGCGACCTATACAAAAAATACGCCGCGCTCATAACGCTTCTCACCTGCGCGATCATTTTGATAGCACCCGATCTTGTGCGTTTGTTCGCCAAGCCCGAATATTTGGCGGGCATTGGCTTCATACCCGTTATAATGATGGGCGGCTTCTTCATGTTCCTGTACACCTTCGCCATAAACTACGAGACATACCGCGCCAAAACGCTGTACATAGCCTTTGGCACCATCGCCGCCGTGGCCGTTAATATAGTGCTCAATTATTTCTTCATACCGCTGTGGGGCGGCATGGGCGCGGCGTGGGCAACGCTTATATCATATATAATGCTCTTCGTTTTCCACTATATGATCTCACGTTTTATAATAAAAGGCTTCCAGATAAGGCTGGGCGCGCTGCTTCTGCCCGCGCTGCCCGCGGCCGCCGTGGCGCTATTGTCCTTCTTCGCCGTGGATATTTTTTGGCTGAGGTGGATAGTTGCCGCGGCTTCGCTTGTTGCCTCTTGGTTCGTCTTTAAGCGCAGCAGGCATATAATGATGTAGGTACAAAAAAGAGCACCCGCCCGGCGAATGCCCTTTGTGTGATCTTTGTTATGGGCTATATCATGTCTCTCATATAGGAAACGTAGGCCGCGAAGGCTATGCCCGGCTCCTCCAGCGTGAGATCCCAGCGCTTGAGCCACTCCAGTGAAAAATATCCGTCGAAGCCCGTTTTTAGCAGCGCGTCCACACAGGCGCGTATGGGCACATCTCCGTAACCCATCATCGTGTAGGTGAGCTTGCCGCCCTCCACAGCCGAATCCTTTATATGTACGTGGCGTATAAGGTCGCCAATAGTGTCCACCGTGAAGTCTGGACGCTCGTTGAAATAGCGGTAGGGGTGGTGTATATCCCACAGCACTCCCACATTTTGCTCTCCCGCGCGGTCTATGAGCTTTGCCAGCCTTGTGGAGTTGGCGAAGTAGCCGTTCGTTTCCACCAGCACCTGCACATTTTTGGGCGCGGCATACTTTGCGATGTCGCGCAGCTTGGCGCTGATATAGTCCTCATCCAGCTGACCGCTCTGCTCCGGGCCGTAGTCCGCAAGAACGCGCACATACCTCACGCCCATACGCTCCGCCGTGTCTATATAATCCTTCGCTTGGCTCTCCGTTTCCGCCTCCAAATTCTTGTCGTGCAGGTAGCAGGCGGAGGTGAGGCAGGCTATTTCCAATTTTTTATCTATGAGCATCTTGCGCGTTTTTGGAGCGCCCATGTCTGAAAACTGCGGTATTTTAGAGCAATCCAGCTCATGGCCCACGCCGCGTATCTCCACGCCGTCATAGCCCATATCGCTCGCCGTACTAACTATATCCGCAAAGCTCCAATCGGGGCAGCCCAGCGTCGAAAATGATAATTTCATATACAAAAAACTCCTTTTGGTTGGCATAGCACCGTATTTCGATCCAATTTTTTCGATCCGAAATAGGTATTATTTAAATTATACTATCCTTCCCGGCTTTTTTCAAACGCTTTATGGTTCACATAGTGTTCTCAAATTCGGCCAGCGCGCGCGCAAACTCCTTCATGCACACCTCAACGGGCGTACCATCCTCAAGATATACGCCGGCTATTTTGAGAAGCTCCAGCGGATGATCGCTTCCTCCCGCGCTCAGGAATTTAATGTAGCGCTCCACCGCGCCCTCCTTGCCGGAAAGTATGTCCGAAGCTATCTGCACGGCGCAGCTAAAGCCGGTGGCGTATTTATAAACGTAAAATGCGTTGTAAAAATGCGGTATGCGCGCCCATTCATAGCTTATAAGCTCGTCCGTCTGCATCTGCGGCCCGTGATAGCGCGCGTTCAGCTCTCCGTACATTTCGGAAAGCGAGGTGGGCGTAAGCGGAGAACCGGCTTCGGACGCTTCGTGCGTCATTTTCTCGAATTCGGCGAACATCGTTTGGCGAACCACGGTCGTGCGGAATTGATCCAGATAGTGGTTCAGTATATACCGCCGCTGATTCTTGTTTTTCACCGTGTCGAGAAGATAGTTCGCCAGCAGCACCTCGTTCACCGTGCTGGCCACCTCCGCAACGAATATTTTATAGTCTGCGGTGGCGGCGGGCTGGGTAGCATTGGAATAATACGAATGCATCGCGTGACCCAACTCGTGCGCTATGGTAAACACGCTGTCTAGGTCTCCCCGGTGATTTAAAAGCACATAGGGGTGGCAATCGTATACGCCCCAGCAGTATGCGCCGCTGGTCTTTCCAGGCGTTTCGCAAACGTCTATCCAGCGTTCCTTTTGCGAACACGAAAGCAGCTTTGCATATTCAGGACCCAGCACACGCAGCCCGTCCTTCACCATTTTCATGGCGCGCTCATAGCTATATTCCTTATCCGAAGCCTCAACAAGCGGAGCGTATATATCATACATCGCCATTTCGTCCTGACCCAGGGCGTCTCGCTTTACCTCCACGTAATGGTGCATGGTTTTAAGGTTGTCGTGCATCGTTTTCAAAAGATTATCGTAAAGCGAAACGGGCACGTTATCGTAAAAGAGCGCACGCTCTATAGAACTGTCAAAATTGCGCGCTTTGGAATGGAAAAAATCCTTCTTCACGCTGGCCGAATAGGCTGCGCCTATGGTATTTATGTTGGCTTGGTAGGTCTTATACATTGCGTTGTAGGCCGCCTGCCGCACAGCGCGATCCTTGGACTGCATGAGCACTATGTATGAGCCGTGCGTTATTTTCACGCGCTTGCCGTCCTCGCCCTTTATGGAGGGGAAACGCATATCCGCATTGTTCAGCATACTGAATATCTCACGCGGCGCGCCCGATAGCTCGCCCGTCATGGAGAGTATGCGCTCTTCCTTGTTTGAAAGCACGTGCTTTTTGGTGCGCAGCAGCTCTTTGAGCATGAAACTATAGTTTTGCAGCTCCGCAAGCGTCTTGCCCTTCTTGGCAGCCCGCTCACCCTCCGCAATAAACTCCTCCAGCCTGCCCTTGGGCATGGCCAACAGCGCCGGGTCAACAAAGCTGAACGCCGTTGAAAGGCGCACATTTATATCTATAGCGCGCGAGGTCATTGCCTGATAAAGCGCGCTTATATTGTTTTCATCGCGCCGCATTTTGGCATATACATAAAGCCGCGCGGCCAGCTGCTCCATCTCCTCCATGCTTTTTAGCGTTTTCAGCATGGATTTTGCGCTTTTGGTAAGCTTTTCTTCCAGGCTGGGCGCGGCGGCTAAAAGCTCTTCCAGCTTTTCATACTCCCCCTCCCAGGCCTCGTCCGTTGCGTATATGTCTTCCAGCTTCCATTTGTACTTTTCGTCTATTCGCTCTCTGCCTGCCATATCTGATCCCCTTTTTATTATGCATTCGAACAACAAAACACGGCTCAAACGCGAGCCTTAACTATATTATACCCCCCACCGCGCAAATTTACACATATAACGTCAAAAAACGCCGCACGACCCAACCGTCAATTGCGCTGAGAGTGTAGCGGCGCGGGTATCCTGCCGCCGCGCGCTATGAATTCGGCGGGAGAATTTGCGTTGTATGGCATTATGGGCGCGGTGCCTAGCAGCCCGCCAAAATCTATGCTGTCTCCCACGCCCTTGCCGGGCACGGGAATTATGCGCACCGCCGTCGTTTTGGTGTTCACCACGCCGATCGCCATCTCGTCCGCAATTATGGCGGAGAGCACGCACTCGGGCGTATCGCCCGGCACGGCTATCATATCCAGCCCCACGGAGCATACGCAGGTCATGGCCTCCAGCTTCTCAAGCGTAAGCGCGCCCTCTCGCACCGCCTCTATCATGCCCGCATCCTCGCTCACGGGTATGAAGGCGCCCGAAAGCCCGCCCACGTGGGAGGAGGCCATTATGCCGCCCTTTTTCACCGCGTCGTTCAAAAGAGCCAGCGCGGCCGTGGTGCCGTGCGCTCCGCAGCGCTCCAGCCCCATTTCCTCCAGTATATGCGCCACGCTGTCACCCATTGCGGGCGTGGGCGCAAGCGAAAGATCCACTATGCCGAAGGGTACGTTCAGCCGCTTGCTGGCCTCGCGCGCCACCAGCTGACCCATGCGCGTTATTTGGAAGGCCGTGCGCTTTATGGCGTGCGCCACGTCGTCGAAGCTGCGGCCGCGCATTCCCTCTAGCGCCGCCTTCACCACGCCCGGGCCCGAAACGCCCACGTTTATCACGCAATCGCCCTCGCCCGTGCCGTGGAAGGCGCCCGCCATGAAAGGGTTGTCCTCCACGGCGTTGGCAAACACCACAAACTTGGCCGCCGCTATACCGCCCTGCTCCGCCGTCATGTTGGCCATGCGCTTTATTATGCGCCCCATGCGCGCCACAGAATCCATATTTATGCCCGCGCGCGTAGTGGCCACGTTCACGGACGAGCATACTATACCCGTGGTGGAAAGCGCTTCGGGGATGGATTCTATAAATTCTATCTCCCGGCGGGTGCTTGCCTTTTGCACGAAGGCCGAATAGCCGCCTATGAAGTTCACTCCCACCGCCTTGGCGGCCGCGTCCATTGCGCGCGCTATCTTCACATAGTCGCCGCAGGCCTGCGTTATAAGCGATATGGGCGTAACGGATATGCGCTTGTGCACAATGGGTATGCCAAATTCGTCCTCTATATCCTCGCCCGTTTTCACAAGGTCTTTGGCGAGGCGGGTTATTTTATCATACACCCGCGCAGCGCAGGTCTCCGCATTATCCGAAACGCAGTCCAGCAGAGATATGCCCATCGTTATGGTGCGTATATCCAGCTTTTGCTCGTCTATCATTTCCAGCGTGGAAAGTATGTCCTTTTGATCTATCATCGCCATGGCCTACACCCTGTGCATGCTTTTGAATATTTCGTCGCGCTGGAGGCGTATCTGCATCCCCAAGCTTTCCGAAACACCATCCAGCCTGCCCTTTACCTCGCCGAAGGAGCAGTTTGCCCCGCTCATATCTATAAGCATCGTCATGGCGAAAATTTCGTCCCTAAGCACCGTTTGGCTTATGTCCAATATATTCACGTCCGCCTCCGCCAGCGCCGTTGATACCTGCGCTATTATTCCCGGGCGATCCTGGCCCAGCACACTTACTATCGCTCTCATAGTGTAAAATAATTCCTTTCGCGTTTTTTCATACCCGAACATTATATCATAAAATGCTGCCGTGGTGGAACCTGTGAGCGGCGACACGAAAAAGCGCCCCCGGAAAAGTCTTGGGGCGCTTTTGCCATATTTCCCGCTATTCGTTTTTGAGCTTGAACCTTCCCATTTCGTCCTTCAGAAGCCCGGCCTGACCGGACAGCTCTTCGCTGGCCGCGGCCGACTGCTGCGAGGTGGCCGAGTTCATCTGCACAACGTCCGATATCTGTTTTATGCCCGTAGTCACCTGATGCAGCGCTTCAGATTGGCTCACCGCCGCCTGCGTTATATCCGTTATTATGGCGGCCACATTTTGCACGTTGCCCACCACGGAATCCAGCGCCTCAGATGTTTCGCCCGCAAGCTTCGCGCCCTTGTTTACCGCGGCTATGGAGCTGTCTATAAGCTGCGTGGTGTTCTTGGCCGCCTCCGCGGATTTGCCCGCCAGGTTCCGCACTTCGTCCGCCACCACGGCAAAGCCCTTGCCCGCCTCGCCCGCGCGCGCCGCCTCAACCGCAGCGTTCAGCGCGAGTATATTCGTTTGGAAGGCAATATCCTCTATGGTCTTTATTATCTTTTCTATCTCGCCCGAACTGTTGTTTATTTCAGTCATTGCGGCGTTCAGTTCCTGCATTTTTCGGTTGCATTCCTCCGCACGTCCGCTGGCCTCGCCCGAAATGGAATCGGCCTGCTCCGCGTTTTGGGCGGTCTCCTGTACGCGGGCGGATATCTCCTCCACCATCGCGGCAAGCTGCTCTATGGAGCTGGCCTGCTGCGTCGCCCCCTGCGAAAGCGCCTGCGCCCCGGCGGAAACGTGGTCTGAGCCGGTGGCCACCTGCCGCGCCACCTCGCCTATCTGGCTCATTGTGCGGCTCAGCGAATTTATTATGGAATTCATAGAGCTTTCAATATTGCGGAACTCGCCCTTAAATTCGGACGTGGCGTTTATATCGAAATTGCCTGCCTCCATTTCGCGCAGGCTCATGCTTATATCCCTTATGTTGGCGTGCAGCATAGATGTGGCATCTCTGAAGGATTTTATCATCTGACCCACCTCGTCGCGCTGATCGGAGCTCAGCTCTATATCAAGCTTGCCCTCGGCCAGCCTTGCCGCCGCCGTCTGTACCTGACGTATGGGCAAAACGATGCGGCGAGCTATGAACGCCATTATTATTATGGCTACGGCCAGCGTCACCGCAACCATTATAATGGTTATCCACACGCTCAGATTGGCCTCCGCCATGAAATCGGCCGTGGGCGCGTTTATGGCCAGCGCCCAGCCATCGCCCACCCCAACGGGCGCGTAGGCTAAAAATTTTTCCACTCCACCGTAGGTGTAGGTACCGAAGCCCGTTTCGCCATCCGCCATTTTTTGCGTAAGATCGGCAAGCGGCTGCAGTGTCGGGTTAGTTTTCACGTTTTCAAGGTCGTTGTCCTGCGCCTCCACTAAGGACATATCCTTGTGCGCTATTGTAACACCCGTTCCGTTCACCGCATATGCGCCGCCGTTCGGGCTTACCTGTATGGAGGTTATTATGTCGTTCAAAAATGTTTCCTTGGGCACCAGATAAACTACGCCCACTATGGGGCTGCTGTTTATACCGCCGCTCCGCACGGGCGCCGCTACTATCATGCTCATCTTGCCCGTTGTCTTGGCCACCAGCGGATCGGTTATCACCGTTTCGCCCTGCATTGCACGCTTGAAATATTCCCTGTCGTTGTAATCGTTGCCGTTGAAAAGAGCTATTCCGTCCTTGCCTATTATATCGCCGCGGTCAAAGCCGTATTCCTTGACCGTTCTTTCCACCAGCAGCTTTTTATCTTCCTTAGCGGTCGTTTCGCTGCTTATACGCGGGTCGTTCCCAAGCTCCGATGCTATATTCAGATATCGCGTCACCTCCTGACCTACGCGCTGCGCGCCCAGCGTAGCCGCCTCCGTCATTGTCTGCTCCAGCGTGGCTCGCGTGCTGGAAATGTTCAGATATACGGATACCACCCCCATAGCGGAAAGCGATATCGCCACTATCAGTATCACGGGGATCAAAATTTTGTTTTTTACACTTTTCATAATATGCTCCATCCTTGATAATTTGTGAAACAGAGTGTTTTTTAGGTAAAAAAACACTCTGAAATTGGGCGGCAAAACAGCCTGCTTGCGATTTCATCAAATTTTCACTGCTGTCCCATTTCAAGGATGTAAGCTATGAAGGTCTTTGGGAACGATGCTTTTACGTAGGTCTGAATTTGATTTTTCTATCTCAAAAAACCGATATTTTCGGCTTTCATAAAACTGTGTAAAACTTTCTTTTCTCTGCTTCAATTATGATCCAAAACTGTAAATATGCTGCATATAATAGAATATTAACATACCAAACATTTGCGCGTCAACAATATTTCAATAAAAGTGTGTGGCAAATGGACAAGTTGACCGATATTCCTATTTTGAACAAAACCACACTAAAAAACCGTGATATACATCAATTTCGCACACCACGGTTTTCTTTGTCCATATTTATTTTGCTACGTTAATTTTTTTATTTTGTACCAAACAGACGGTCGCCCGCGTCGCCCAAGCCGGGCACTATGTAGGCGTGATCGTTCAGGCCTGTATCCTCGGCAGCCACGTAGATATCAACATCCGGGTGGGCGTCCTCCACGGCGCGTATGCCCTCGGGCGCAGCTATTATGCACACCAGCTTTATGTTCTTGCAGCCCCGCTGCTTTATCATGGTTATGGCGTCGCAGGCGCTTCCGCCCGTCGCCAGCATGGGGTCAAGCACTATAAGCTCTCTCTCCTGCGAATCGCTTGGCAGCTTGCAGTAATATTCCACCGGCTTGAGCGTTTCGGGATCGCGGTATACGCCTATGTGGCCCACCTTGGCGGAGGGCAACAGGTTCAGCACGCCGTCCACCATGCCAAGGCCTGCGCGCAGCACGGGCACTATGCCCAGCGTCTTGCCCGCTATTATGTTTGTCTTGGCACGCGTTATTGGCGTTTCCACCTCTATCTCACGAAGCGGCAGATCGCGCGTTACCTCGTATACCATGAGCATGGCGATCTCCTTAACCAGCTCGCGAAACTCCTTTACGCCCGTGTTTTTATCACGAATTTTAGAAACCTTGTGTTGCAGAAGCGGATGATCCAGTACGTGTGCTTTAGACATAAATATACCCCCAGTATTAATTCGATTAATTCTCTTCCAGCGCTGTTATCTTATCCACGCGCCGCTGATGGCGCTCACCGTGCGAAAATTCGGTGTTGAGGAAAATATCCACTATATCCACCGCCAGGCCGGGTCCAACCACCCTGCCGCCCATGGCGAGAACGTTTGCGTCGTTATGCTCGCGCGTGGCGTGCGCGGTGAACGTATCTGAAACCAGCGCGCAGCGTATGCCGTGGCGCTTGTTCGCCGAGATGGATATGCCCACGCCCGTTCCGCATATAAGTATGCCAAAATCCGCCTTGCCGGCAATAATATCCGCCGTGACCACCTCCGCGTAATCCGGATAGTCCACGCTGTCCTCATTTGTGGTGCCGTGGTCTATCACCTCAATGCCTGCGTTTTTGAGGTAAGCTAACACTTCGTCCCGCAACACAACGCCGCCATGATCGCAGCCAAAAGATACCTTCATATATAAAACCTTCTTTCTCTGTTTAGCAAAGCCGTCCGCGCCCGAAAAATCTTAGTAGCGTGCGGTTACAGCTCCCGTTCCAATACCGACACCAGCCCGTCCACACCGCGCTTTAGCTGTGCGGCGCACTCGCGGTATTCGTCCATCCCCTCGTCGAAGGGATCTGATATATCGTATTTATCGTCCACCGGCTCTCCCATAACACCGTCCACATAGCCCAGCAGGGTGTGCATCTTCGCCGTTTCTTCCGGCGCGATGACCTCCATGTGCTCAAGCTGCTCTCTGCCCATCGCGAATATAAGATCGGCCCACTCGGCAAGCTCGGGCGAAAACTGATCCGCCTCGTGGCGGCGTATTGAAAGCCCGTAATCCTCATCCATAACGCGTATGGCCTCCTTGGTGGCCTCCGCGTCCTCGCAGGCAAAGGTGCCCGCAGACTTTATCTTCACGTTGCCGTGAAGGCTGCTACTTCGGTCTACCGCGTCATCCATGAGCGTCTCCGCCATGGGGCTTCTGCAAGTGTTACCGGTGCAAACAAATAATAAGTTCATCTCTTTTTAAAACTACCTCCAAAATTCGCCGGAAGCTCCGGCTTTATATTCGAAACGCAAGCGCGTCCGTATATTTAAAATTTTTGTCAGTCGCAATATAATGGCGCGTATCGCCAAGTTGCTATACAGTCTCCTTCGCCGCGCCCGCCGCCTTCTCCACGCGGTTTTTCACCGCCAGACCCATCTGCTCATCATAGTGGAAAAGTATGTGCGAAAAGCCTTTCGCGTCCGCGCTGCGCATAGCCGCAAAAAGCTGTGCCTGCGCGGCCTCCGCCCCGCTTCCCAGCGATACGGTATGCATGCCCGCGTAAAGCGGCTCGCAATCCTCCGCACAAAATACAACGGGTTTTCCGCCGCTTTCACTATAGTTATAATACATTGTGTTTATGTTTTTCGCAACCTCTTTTTTGTTTCCATAAAGCAGGCAAACCCGCGCGGCGGGCGCATAGTGCCTGTATTTCATGCCGGGCGAGGGGGGCGCCGTGCCCGCACCCGCGCCGCCCGTAAAGGCCACGCCGCCGCACACGCGCTCTATCTGCTCGGGCGTTATGCCGCCCGGCCTAAGTATCACCGGCACATCGCCCCGCGCGTCCACCACCGTTGATTCCACGCCCGTTTTGCAGGCTCCGCCGTCTATTATGAGCGGCACGCGCCCGCACATATCCTCGAAGGCGTGCTGTGCCGTGGTGGGGCTGAGTCGGCCGGATATGTTTGCGCTGGGCGCGGCCAATGGCCCGGCCTCGGCGATTATATCGCGGGCTATATCGTTTTCCGGCATGCGCACGGCCACCGTATGTAGCCCCGCCGTCACCTCATCCGGCACAGCAGGCATACGCTCCAGCACCAGCGAAAGCGGACCCGGCCAAAAAGCGCGCATGAGCTTTTCGGCCTGCGGCGTGCTTTTCGCCACACACGCCAGCATATCCGTATCGCTTATGTGCACAATGAGCGGATTGTCGTTCGGCCTGCCCTTGGCCTTGAATATAGCGTTCACCGCCGCCGTATCGAAGGCGCAGGCCGCAAGGCCGTACACCGTTTCCGTGGGTATAACGCAGATGCCGCCGCTCTTTAAAAGCGCCGCCGCTTCCTCTATTGCCGCGCCTCGGTCGCGCAGCGCGAATATAGTTTTAGTTGCTAATGTGTCAGCCATACCACCAAACCGCCCAGTGCCGCGCCCGCGATCACAGAAAGCGGCACGGCGGCATTTCCATGCCCGCCCGTCGTTTTCCTTTGCAACCGTATAGACTGCGGCAACAGCTCCTTCAATGTCAAAAATATCATCGCGCCGCCCGCAAAGGCCACGCAAACGCCCATCAATTGCTCCGAAATACCCGATATGAGCGAGCCTATGGCCGCGCCCAGCACGGTGGGCAACGCGGATACCAAAGCAATCATCAGTATGCGCCGCTTGGGCACACCGCCCAGCCGCAGCGGTATGGCCATTGCCATGCCCTCGGGTATGTTGTGCGAAAAGAGCAGCAGCGCCAGCGAAAAGGCGATGCCGGAGGTCACTCCGCCGCCCAGCGCTATGCCCTGCGGCAGGTTGTGTATTGCCATCCCCAGAGCCAGCAGCAGGCCTGTGCGCGCAAGACCGTGTCCCTCGCCCCTGCCCTCCCGCTTCAAGCGTTCGGTGGAAAGCTCGTCCATGTCGGCGGCGTCCTTATGCGGCACCAGCAGCGTAACTACCAGCATAACGCCCGCGCCCGCCACTATACCCAAAAAAGCGTTGAGGTTGCCCGCCTCCGCAAGAGAGTGGGGCAGCATATCGAAAAAGAAGGTGGACAGCAATATTCCCCCGGCCAAAGCCAGCAGCGCCGAGGATAACCTTTTCCCCGTATTTTTGAGGGAAAAGGCAACGCAAGCGCCCATTATGGAGCCGCCGCCCACTATAACGCCGGCCAATATGGAATATAAGAAATCATTCATTCGCTATACCGCCGTTCCGTTCCCCGCGCCTACTTTTTAAGCGTTTTCCACTGCCGCCTGCCGCTCCGCCATAGCCAGCGCGTCTATTATTTCGTCCATATCGCCGTCCAAAAAAGCGTCCAGCTTATATAGCGTCAACCCTATTCGGTGATCGGTCACCCGCCCCTGCGGGAAGTTGTATGTGCGTATGCGCTCGCTCCGGTCTCCGCTGCCCACCTGACTGCGTCGGTTTTCGGAATATTCGCTCTCCGCCTCCTGCTTGTACATATCGTACAAGCGCGAAGCCAGCACCTTCATGGCCTTTGCCTTGTTCTTTATCTGGGATTTTTCATCCTGGCAGGACACCACCATTCCCGTGGGAAGGTGGGTTATGCGCACCGCGCTGTCCGTGGTGTTTACGCTCTGGCCGCCGTTTCCGCTGGAGCGATACACATCCACGCGCAGGTCGGCGGGGTTTATGTTCACCTCCACCTCCTCCGCCTCGGGAAGCACGGCCACCGTGGCCGCCGAGGTGTGTATGCGCCCGCTGGATTCGGTATGCGGCACGCGCTGCACACGGTGCACGCCGCTTTCATACTTGAGCCGCGAATATGCGCCCCGCCCGGAGATCAGCAATATCATTTCCTTCACGCCGCCCAGCTCCGTTTCGTTGGCGGACATTATCTCAACAGAAAAGCCCCGCCGCTCCGCGTAGCGGTTGTACATGCGCAGCAGATCACCGCCGAAGAGCGCCGCCTCGTCTCCGCCCGTGCCCGCGCGGATCTCCAGTATGACGTTCTTGTCGTCGTTCTTGTCCTTGGGGATCAGCAGCGCCTTTATGTCCGCCTCCAGCTTCTCCCGCTCGGAAAGCAGGCCGGAAAGCTCCTCGCGCGCCATTTCGCACAGCTCCTCATCCTCGCCCGCCTCTATCAATTCGTTATTTTGGGCGATATGGTCAAGCACGCGCTCGTATTCGGCACCCGCCGCCACTACCTCGGCAAGCGCCGCTTGCTCCTGCGCGTAATTTTTGAACTGCTCCTGATTGGATATTACCTCGGGCGTGGAGAGCAGCTCCGAAAGCTCGTCGTATCTGGTCTTCATTGTAGTAAGTTTATCAAGCATAGAAACCCCTTTGTTCCGAATCAATAAATATTATACGTCTGCGAAGCAGACACCTTCATTATTAATTATAATTCTCCGCAAACCACCCTTTGCCGTCCGGCAAGATCGTCTGCTGTTTTTACATTTTTATAGCCGTTTTGCTTTAGCAGCCCGGCCACTTTTTCTCCCTGCGTGCTGCCTATTTCCAGCACCAGCGTACCGTTTTTGTTTATGTATTCGCCCGCCTGTTTCGCTAAAAGCTCATAAAAGGCATAGCCCCCGCTCTCCGCCACAAGCGCGCCGCGCGGCTCGTATTCGCGCACCTGCTCCTCAAGCGCGGCATACTCCTCCGCGCTCACATAGGGCGGATTGCATATTATAATATCGAAGCGCTCCTCAATTTTATCAAAGAGATCGGTTTGTACGAACTCCGCGCTTGCGCCGCTGCCATTTTCTTTGAGCAGCCGCGTTACGTTTTGCTCCGCCAGTTGCAGCGCACCCGCGCTTAAATCGGCAAACACCGCCCGCTTTATGCCGCTTTCAAGCAGCAGCGCGCCGCCCAGGCAGCCGCTCCCGCAGCACATATCCAGCGCCGAGGTATAGCCGCGCCGCTTCGCCGCCTTTATGGCGCATTCGGCCACCACCTCGCTGTCCCAACGCGGAATCAGCACCCGTTCGTCCACAGCGAAGCGATAGCCATAAAAATACTTTTCCCTAAGCGCATAGGCCAGCGGCATTCCGCCCAGCCTTTTTTCCAATATGCGCTCTACCTCCCCCGCCTTGTCGCAGGGATTTAAAAAGCGCAGATGCAGGCTGCTTACATCCTCGCCCAGCACATGCGCCAGTATAACACCAGCCTCCGCCTCCGCCTCGCCGGTCGCGGCAAGGCGGCGTTTCAGCTCGGAATATACCTCGCCAATAGTTTTCATCAATTCATATCTTTCGCTATTTCTTCGGCCAGCTTGTCCTCATATCGTTCCTCCTCGGGCACGACGCGGGAATAGCCCTCCGCTATCTCTTCCACTTCGGTGTCCGCCAGCCTGTCCTCCGCCAGCAGGAAGGAAACCAGCGCCGTTTCTATCATGCCGTCGTCCGGCTCGCGCGTGGAGAATTTTTGCAGCGCCATGCCCGGCTTTCTGAGCACGTTCACCACCGGCCCCTCGTGTCTGCCCAAAAAGCGCAGTATCTCATAGGATACGCCCGCCACAATGGGCAGCATAGCGAGGCGCAGGCCTATGCGCACCAGCCAGTTATCGCTCCAGCCCAGCAGCGAGAAGAGCAGTATGGCTATTATCATAACTATCAAAAGAAAGCTGGTTCCGCATCTTGCATGAAAACGCGAACACTCGCGCGCGGACTCCACGGTAAGCGGTTTTTCCTGCTCGTAGCAGTTTATCACCTTGTGCTCTGCCCCGTGATAGCCAAACAGCCGCTTTATGTCCTTCATATTGCTTATTGCCACCATGTAGATCAAAAACATGGCCAGCCTTATGCCGCCGTCCACCAGATTTTTGAGGAAGGGCACCTCTATGTAGGGCGTTATCCAGCCCGTGATAAGGTTGGGCAGTATGAAAAATATTCCCACCGCCAGAACCACGGCTATGAGCACGGCAAAAAATATTGCCACGTCCATAGAATCCTTACCCGTTTTTTTGGCTATGAATTCCTCCGCCTTGTTGGGCTTTTCCTCCTCCGCCATTTCGGGATCATACATCTTGGCCGCGTCCGTGATGGTTTTCACACCCAGCACAAGCATTTCAACAAAATTGACCACGCCGCGTATTATGGGCCAGCCCAGCGCCTTATACTTTTCCTTGAGCATTTTTGTGGGCTGCTTTTGCGTAACTATATTGCCCGGCTCCTGCCGAACCGCGATAGCGGTATACTTTTCTGAGCGCATCATAACGCCCTCCAGCACACCCTGCCCGCCAATGTTGGTTCTCTTCATAAAAAAATTACCCTTTTCTCTTCCGAATATCCCCTTACAGCATTATAATACTAATTCCAGATAAAAACATCAAAAAATGATATTTTTATCACTGCCTTACCCAGTTTCAAAATGCGTAGCATTTTGAATGAAATCAATATTGAACGACATTCCAACCTGAAAAATGAAAAAACATTTTTCAGGTCGCGCAGAATTGCGCGTGATTTAAAACAGATGTTTTAAATCGGAATTGGTATAACACCAAAGCGCTTCCCTTTTAAACACTATATATAAAAAAGCGCCGTTTCGAGAAAAACAGGCCGCATGAAAAGCCACGCAGCCTGCAAATCACAGCTAAAAAATTTTCGCCATCGCTCAGTCCATACCGTATCTTTTCTTGAAACGGTCTACGCGTCCGCCGGTATCAACCAGCTT
>CAYXFB010000036.1:0-26579 GCA_964464145.1 uncultured Christensenella sp. | reverse complement strand
CTATTCTTGCTTTAGTTTACTGCTCTACCCCAACATTTGACATAGAGCCCAAAAACTATACGAAAATATTGTGATCAACTTTATGATATCAAAACATCTTTATGCTGTAGCCCAAATATTTCCCCAGCGCCTCCTGCAATTCCTCTTTACACTGCCCGCGTGTGAGGCTGACATGGTGCTTATAACCATTTTCTCCGATATAGCGAAGCAGCGTCTGCAAACCCTGTACCTCAGCCACACCATAGGTGCCGAAAAAATCCTCGCTTACGGCATCATCCGTGAATGTACCGTGGCCGGTGTATAGATGCAACGCGCCATCGTCCGTCTTTGCGCTGGCGTAAGTGAAATCGAAATCGTCGAACCTGCCTATGTTCACGCCGGTGCAATTATCCTTGCCGTAGGTGTTCTCCAATATTCTGTGGCGGCCCACCTTCGCCTTGCCCCCTTTTAGCAGCGCGTTTGCGGCCGGTCCGCAGTGGAATACTATACATTTGTTTTCGTCATGCCCATAGTTGTTGTTCCAGTCCAGCACGGTTGCGGGCTGGCCGCAGGCCAAGCTGAGCGCACGCATCGCTATGGCGTTGTTCACATCCATCTCGCAGGCTGCAGCGATTCCCCGGGCGTTCAGGTCGCACACGGGCACGCAGGGCGAAATACCAAAATACTGTTGGAACTCACCCCAACACCTGAGAGCCAGCGCATCAAGCTTATATTCGTCCACTATGCTGTCCAGCACCACGCCCGTCTTGGCTATCCAATAACACTTTTCCTCCGTCACATCGCTGAAATCGGTCAGCCGGCGATAGTAGGCCAGCTTGCTTTCCACTTCCTTATCGTCGTTTGAAAGCGCTCTTATCTTGGAGAAAACATATGTGAGGTCCAGCGTTTCCGTGTCTATGCCGCAGCGTTCCAGCGCAATTTCGTCGAACCTCACCGTCTTGAAGGCCGTTGTTCTGGCGCCTATCGCGCCCATTTTGAAGCGGCGCATACCGCGTACTATAGCGCATACGGAGCCAAACCGTCTCAATTGCTCCGCGAAGGCCTCAGTGTCCGGGTTCACCGTTTGCGGTTCGTATATCGTAAATTTGCGTTTCATTTGATAAAACATATCCATCATGGCAAATTTGCCGCAAAACGCGTCCCGCCTGTGTTCCGGCGCCATCAAATGTGCCTCGTCACAATATGCCTGTATCAATATGGGCACATTGCACTCGGCAAAGGCCTCAACAGCGCCGTTTTCGTCTCCGAAGTTGGGCAGGCATATTATTATGCCGTCGTATTGCCCCTCATGCTGTTTCAAAAACTCGGCGTACTTCCTGCCCTCCTCGGCAGTCTCTACCGCTCCGTATTTTGTCATATCGGCCGGTGCCATTATGGCATTGAACCCCGCCCGGCGAACCGCCCGCTCCATCTCTTCTCTGGCGCTTGCAATTGGTTCCGCCGGGAAAAAGCCCCTGTTCCCAAAATACAGCGCAAAAGTGATAGGTCTCATAATAAATTCCCTCTTCCTAAAATTATATATTTTTAGAGTAATTCAACAGCTTCCCGCAAAATCAATTCAGCGCGCTCTGCAATATCCGCTCCTGCGTTATGCCGTCCGCTTTTTCTATCACATCCGAAACAGCACCTGCCCTCATAACATATATTCTGTCGCTCATTCCAATAAGTTCCGGCATCTCGGAGGATATCATGAGTATTGCCACACCCTGAGCGGCTATTTCGTCCATCAATCTATATATCTCCGCCTTTGCGTTTATATCTATGCCACGCGTAGGTTCGTCCAGTATCAGCAGGGTGGGCATCTGTGAAAGCCACTTTGCCAAGACCACCTTTTGCTGATTGCCTCCCGAAAGCGTGCTAACCAACTGGTTTATGGAGCGGCACACTATATTCAGTTTGCCCACCTCATCCTCGGCGATTTTTCTTTCTTTGACCTTGGATATAATGTTGTTTTTGAAAAAGCGCCCCAGATAGGCCAGCGTTATATTCTCGCGTATATCCATGGGCAGCACAAGGCCGTCAAGCTTCCTATCCTCTGACAAATAGGCGATCCCACGCCTCACCGATGCTCTGGGGGTAGGCTTTTTCACACATTCGCCCATGTAGTATATCTCGCCCGAGGCATAGCGGCGCGCTCCGAATATGGACTGCGCGAGCTCCGTTCTGCCCGAACCCACCAGCCCGCCCAGGCCAACTATCTCCCCCCTGCGCACGGTCAGATCGATCGGCGCCGTGGCAGCAGATATCTTTACGTCCTTCACGCGCAATATCTCCTCCTGCTGAGGAACATGTTTGCAAACGTGCATCATATTGAGCGTGCGCCCCACCATCATGCCCACCAGCTTTTCGTAATCGTAATCCGCAACGTCCATATTGCCCGCATTTTTGCCGTCGCGAAGCACGGTTATTCTATCGCCTATCTCTAGCAATTCTTCAAAACGGTGCGATATATATATTATGCTCATGCCCTTCTTTTTCATATCGCGTATAAGCGAAAACAGTATGTCTATCTCATTCTGAGAAAGGCTGGCCGTGGGCTCGTCCATTATGAGTATTTTGGAATTATATGACATCGCCTTGGCTATTTCAACCAGCTGCTGCTGCGCTGTGGAAAGGTTTCGCACGATTGTTTTGGGGCTTATGTCGCAGCCTATTAGCGCCAGCAGCTCGGCGCTCTTTATATACATCTGCTTCTTATCCATTATTGTGCTGTTCTTCATTATTTCGTTGCCCAAAAACATATTGTGCGCCACGTCTATATTTTGGCAAAGATTCAACTCCTGATGTATGAAGCCTATGCCCGCTGTCTTTGCGTCCATGGGGGTTTTAAAGCTTACCGCGCTCCCCTCCAGCACCATCTCTCCCTCATCCGGTGGTATTATGCCGCCCAATATCTTCATGAGAGTAGATTTTCCTGCACCGTTTTCGCCCACCAGCACGTGCACTTCGCTTTTTCTAAGATCAAAATCTATGCTTTCCAGTATCTTAACATTTGTATTTTTGAGCGCCATGCCTTCACTGTCAAAAATATACTTTGTGATACCGCGCATTTTTAAAATAGTATCGCTCAACTCATACACTTCCTTTCAGTTTCTTTATACACACTCACAGCTTCTTGTTTTTAACGCATTCAAAGATCAACGCCAGCAATATCACTATGCCCATAACGGCTTGATACAGAAAATATTGAACGCCCGCCAGATTTATGCAGTTCTCTATCACCTTGATTATAAATACGCCGAAAATACTGCCTATTATTGTGCCTTTACCGCCAAACAGGCTTGCGCCGCCCACAATGGCCGCCGTCACTATTTGAAATGTATAGTCTCCGCCGCCCATATCCGGCTGCGCGCAGTTTACACGTATTGTGAGCAGCACGCCCGCCAATGCTGATAAAAGCCCACACACCGCATAGGCGCTTATGTGTATTTGCGACGTAGGCACACCGCTTACAAAGCTTGCCCTCTGGTTATAGCCAAAGGCTGCCAGCGCGCGCCCGAATGTTGAACGCTGCAAAACAAAGTAGAATATCACCGCCACAACTATGGCTATTATAACGGTGGAGTTGAATGGACCCACAGGTGTTGTGCCTATCATCAGAAAATCCTTAGGCAGCTTATTTATAGTTTCGCCCTTGCTTATGATCTGAGCCGCGCCAAGCAGCATATACCCCGTACCCAATGTTGTTATGAAAGCGGGCACCTTAACCTTGTCCACTAAAATCCCGTTGCCGATGCCCACCGCCAGACCCACGCCCAGCGCGGCAACTATGCCCAGTGGCACCGGCACACCCAGCGTTTTTATGAGAAGCCCTACCACAACTGAGGTGAAGCCTATGTTGTACCCCAGCGAAAGGTCTATGCCCCCCGTCATGAGCACCATTGTCATTCCTATGCAGGCTATTATTGGTATTGCGGCCTGCTTCACTATGTTTATCATATTTTCCGCCGAGGCAAAGTTTCTTATAAAAATAAGCGCAAACAGAAAAATGATTATGAATATTACAATAGTACCGTTATTCTTTACAAATCCGCGAAACCACCCGCCTGCGGATTTTGTTTGTTTCAATGATATTTCATTGCCGCTCATTGTTGCCCTCCTTTCAAGGATCGGTGATTTCTAAAATTTCTTGCTTTCCTTGATAGCTTTATTCTTGTTCCAAACGCTGAGCGCCACCACGATGATTATTATTGCACCAATTATTATGTTTTGATAAAAAGGGTGCATGCCCAGCATATTTAGCGCATTTCTGACTAGGCCTATAACCAGTGCACCCACCAGCGCAAGGTATATTTTTCCCTCTCCGCCCATCATGCTTACCCCGCCAATAACGCAGGCCGCTATGGTGTCCAAAAGATACGGCTCGCCCTGTATGGGGTGCACCGTATCCAGCTGCGCGCTCAGCAATATTCCGCCGCAGGCCGAGCAAAAGCCGGATATCCCAAAAACTATTATCTTTATCTTGGCGGTGTTTATTCCCTCCTGCCGGACAACAGTTTCATTCCCGCCCAGAGCGTAGATTTGGCTGCCCATCCTCGTTTTGGCCATAAAGAGCGAACCGACAACAACAAAAGCCACCATTATATAATTTGATATGGGCACGCCCAGGAATGTTCCGTTACCTATAAATTTATAGCTGTCCGGAAAGCCGCCAATAGAGCCGCCGTTGCTCAAAACCAGCGCTAGCCCCGCCGCCACCTGCCCCACCACCAAAGTGGTGATGAAGGGAGGCACGCCGATCTTCGCAACCATGAAGCCGTTGAAAAGCCCGAGGGCCAGCCCAACCGCAATTCCCGCTAACATACACAGCGCTATATTTACGCCGCCCAGCATGAGTATGCCGCATACCATTGCCGCAAAAGACACTACCCCACCCACGGAGAGATCTATGCCCAGTATTATTATCACCATCGTCACGCCTACCGCGCAAATGGCTACCACAGAGCTTTGCCTTACCACATTCAGCAAATTGTCCAGTGTATAAAAATATGGAATAAAGGAACCGGCAATAATCAAAGCAGCGACTGCCGCCAAAATCCATATTATATTTTTATGCCGCTTGACCCGTTCCATCGGGTATCCTCCTTTTCATGGGGAACGGCACGCGGAGCCTAGGCCCCGCGATATCTCCCCTTCGATCGATCCTTTTAGAAAGCCATTTCCTTTGCTTTATCAAGATTTTCATTTGTATAGGCCTCTGTGCCCGAGTCTATATATTTTTCAACTGAACTCGCTTCTATGGAACCATCCAGCACACCCAGCAGCGTTTCCACGGCCTTTCCGCCCATGATCTGAGGGAATTGAGCCATCGTGCCCGAAACGTCGCCCGCCTCTATCATATCCACAGCCTTTTTGGAGCCGTCAACGGACATTATCTTCACATCTGTTTTGCCCGCGTTTTGCAACGCCTGCAATATTCCGTCCAGCATGCCGTCCGATGCCGTGAATATTGCCTGTACATCGCTGTTGGCCTGAAGCATATTTTCCGTTACCTGCATGGCCTTATCGTTTTTCCAGTCGCCCGCCTGCTCTCCGGCGACCACCAGACCGGTGCTCTCAAGCCCCTGTTTGAAGCCATCCACACGCTGATCTCCCGCAGAGGAACCGTTCGCACCGCGCACTACAAGCACGTTGCCCTTACCGCCCAGCCATTCGGCTACCTTTTTACCGGCCTCCTTGCCCGCATTTGTATTGTCCGTACCTATGTATGTCACATAAAGATCTTCGTGACCCGCCTCTATTGTTTGATCCACCAGCACAACGGGTATGCCCGCCGCTTTGGCCTTTTCCAGCGCGGGAATAACGGCGTTCGCGTCCATCGGGCTCACTATGAGCGCATCCACCTTCTTGGCAATCAGATCCTCTATCTGTTTCACCTGATTGGCCACATTAGTCTGATCTCCGGCCGTAACAAGCTCAAATGTATTACCTGAGTCCTCCACCGCTTTCTGGATGGAATCCGCAATAGCCTTTTGAAAATCATCGTTCGTGATGGTTTTAAGGCTAAAGGCGATCGTTTTCTTGCCGCCTGCGTTATCGGCGGGCGCCGCAGCCGGAGCTTCCGTGGCAGCGGCTTCTGAAGCGGCGGCAGGCGCCTGCGAACTAGCGGCAGCACCGGAATCAACCGTGGCGGCGGGCGTTGCCGGGCTGCAGCCGGCCAATAATGCCGACGCGGCAAATAATAGTACCAAAGCTACAACAAAGACCTTCCAGTTAGTTCTCTTCATGTTTTTTTCCTCCTTGATATTTGGTTGATATATTTCGGATCTATGTAATCCGAAAAAAATTGTCAATATTCTTTGGCTTGAACTTTTAATGAAACTTGTTTGTGAATAAATAATATACGTTGGTTATGATTAACGTTAATGTATCAATGCATTATTACATTAACGTTAATGCCATATTATCACTATGGCAATTACTTGTCAATGCTTTTATTTTTACGGTTTTGTTTATTTTCCCACTGTATTTACAAAAATGACTTGTGATGATACAATATTCTTGTGGTTTTTACTTGCTTTATGCGAACGCTGATGTTAAAAATTATCACATTTTGTGGTTTGTATCGACAAAATCATTACAGGAAGTATCTTACATGGCAATGATCCGAAGCAGCTCAAATAACAAAATCACCTTGAAGGACATTGCATGCGCAACCGGTTTCACCGTAAACACGGTCTCCCACGCACTGAATGACAAGCCGGATATTTCGGATAGCACAAAAAAACTTATACGTCTCAAGGCCGAAGAGCTGGGCTACGTAAAAAACATTATTGCAAGCTCCATGAGAACGGGATACACAAAAACACTGGCCGTTATTATGAGCGATATTTCCAATCCTTTTTTCGGTATAATGGTGAAATTGATAGAGAATTATGCCAGAAAGTTTGATTATAACACCTTTATAATCAACACGGATGAGGATTCTAATCTGGAGATGCTGGCAATCTATTCGGCATTGGGCAAGAAGGTAGACGGCATAATATTGTGCCCCTGCCAAAAAAACCGTGAATCCATAGATTTTTTAAAACAGAGCGGTTGTCCCTTCGTTTTGCTTGGCAGACATTTTTCCGATCTCGATGTGGATTTCGTGTCTTCTGATGACGTAACAGGAGCCTTTTTGGCCACCGAGCATCTTATTAAATTGGGCATGAAAGATATACTGTATCTAAACGGCCCCCCTTATATCTCCAGCGCTATCGAAAGACTGGCAGGCTATAGATCGGCTCTAAAAAAATATGGCTTGGCATACAACAGCAAGCTTGTCCGCCGTGTCCCCACGATTGGCGGCCGCTGCACGTCCATTTTTCGCAAGCTGGTCTCCGAACAAATAGAGTACGACGCCGTCTTTGCTTTCAGTGATCTGGTGGCGATGGAGGCGATCTCCAACATCCCAGATAAAAACATACCGGTAATAGGTTACGACAATATAATGTCAGACATGCGCTTTCCATATCCACTGTCCTCCATAGATTATAACAAAAAGCAGCTCGCCGAGCAGCTTGTTTCCGCCCTCCTCAAAAAGATTCGGGGCGATGCTGATGCAGTTTCGATACAAAAATATATGGCCACCCATCTTGTGGTGCGTTAGTATGATTTCTACCGACAAAGCCTTGAGCCAAAACCAAATATGAGCATAGGTCTAAGATCAGCCAGCAATGCAAAGCACGGGCAATTATAGCGTTCAAAAAACCAACCTTTTTCTGCCATAGCGTCCATAGCCATATCCGAAGCTTCCGTGCCATAGAGCTCGCCATTCTTATCGTTGCCGTAAAGCCAACAAACGCCAACTTCCCCGGACAAAATCGCGACAGCATCAAACCCTTCCGGCACTGCGGAAGTCGGCGCAACAAAAGCCTCGATTCAGTGTTCAAAATCGTCATCTTTTCCGAGCATACGCATTGCGCCAACCAGGTTGTCGCTTACATCTATAATATCTTCGCGCCGCTTCAAAGTTTTTGGTTAATTTTCTCGTAGAAATAGATACCCCAATCTATTTTGTACTCTCCTGTTAATGCAAAATATCTCTATATACGAAAATATGGCGACGCGCACCTACTCGCGCATGTCATAATGCCACCAGTGAAACTTTTATTTCTTCATTGTTACAAAGAAACTTTCTTACCATTAATTGCCCCCTTATATTTGTCAAGCGCATCGGATCGGTTATGGGCAATTTGAACACGCATTCTATCTTGTCGCTTTATGAAACCTTTCCTCCCGATGAGGCATTAAGACTTGCCAAACGTCTTGAAATTCATCACACCCCAAAGCATGACAGTTGGCTCATCATTGTGGAAATCAAATTGAATGCTATGACAAGGCAGTGCCTGGGGCGGAGAATTTCGGATTTACAAACACTACAAAATCAGATTTCAGCTTGGGAAATGGCAAAAAACCTATCTCAGAGAACCGTCTAGTGGCATTTTACTACCGAGAGCGCACGAGATAAACTGAAATGGTTATACCATAAATTGTAATTGTGTCAAATCACTAACTTATACAAGACCAACGAAGGCTATTTTGCGGACTTTAACGGTTCCAATCAATACCCGGCATTATCAAGAAAATTTTTGTGATAGTTTCAAATATTGCTTATACATTGCTTCTACTTCCGTATGCTTTTGCGGCTCCGGGAAATACCTTTGCGAACATGGTTCACAAAGCTTTTTTTGCGCATCGGAAAAATCATTAAAGGCTCCTCCCGCCACCGCTGCAAAAATTGCCGCGCCCAGCGCGCCCCCTTGCGTAGTCTCGGACACGCTGATGGTTTGGTTCAGCACGTTTGAAAGCGTCTGCACCACCAAGGGCGACTTGTTCGCAATGCCTCCCACCAATACGATTTCTTGAATCGATATACCCGCAGATAACAACTCATCCACAATTCGGCGCATACCGAATGCCGTAGCGTATATGAGCGACAAATATAGGTCTGGCATTGTAACACCCAGGTGGAGACCACATGCGGCACTCTTGGCAAAATCATCGGTATGGGGATATCTCCTGCCATTAAACCAATCCAAAAAAACAGGCAGATCGGCAATATTGCTTTCCTGCGTCTTTTCCGCCAAAACTTTGAAAAAGTTGGTTTCTACTTCACGCGTCAAGCTATGCTTTTGGGCTTGAGAGATAGTTTCGCTTGGCATAACCAGATGGTCAACGCTCCACAGCGCGCAGCGTTTTAGCCATGCATATATATCGCCAAAGGCGGCTTGACCATTTTCAATACCGATATATCCCGGCAATACCGAATTTTCGGCCATTCCACAAGCGTGGCCAATATTTTTGCCAACGAGCTTTTGCGCTTTTTCAACGATCATATTTACCGTTGAGGTGCCTACACTAGACACCATTCTGCCTGCATTAACTCCACCCCCAACAGCGCCGGCATGGGCATCAAAAGAGCAGCCGCCCACTATGACCGAGGCGGGCAAGCCAAATTTTTCTTGATATTCGGCAGAAAGATTTCCCACACAAGCTCCCGCCGGAGCAACATTTACACCGTAGTGCTCTTTAACCTTTGCCAAATACGGATGCAACGATGCCAGCGCCTCAGAGGATGGCAAACCGCCCCAGTCGCTATGCCACAAGGCTTTATGGCCCGCTCCACAGGCACAGCGATACATAGTGAGCGGATCGGTATTTCCGGCTAGCAGCCCCGTTATCCAATCACAATGCTCCACCCACGAAAACGCATCGCGTCTTATCGATTCGTCCTGTAAAATAGTGTGTAAAATCTTCGCCCACCACCATTCACTGCAATAGGCCCCCTGATAGCGATTATAGTTTATACCTTCGAAGTTTTGGAGCACACTGTTGATCCGTTCCGCCTCCACAGATGCGGTATGATCCTTCCAAAGGTGAAACATTGCATTGGGATTCTCCTCATGCGCCGGTGTGAGCGAAAGAGGAACTCCCTCTTCGTTCACCGGACATGGGGTGGAACCCGTTGTATCCACCCCAATTGCAAGTATTCGATCTTGGGCATTTTTACCGGCGCGGTCTATGGCGCCACACACAACCGCTTCCAGCGCTTCCAAATAATCCGCCGGATGCTGCCGAAACATGCTTTTTCGCGCGTCTTGATACAAGCCCTTACTCCAGCGTTCATAGCTATATTCAAATTGCGAAGCCACTGCCCCGCTGCTGCAATCTTTGATCAATGCGCGGACCGAGTCGCTGCCAAAGTCCACGCCGATCACAAAGTCTTTATCCATATCTATTCTCTCGCCATTTTTTTATTTTTGAATATATCTATACCGACCGCCAGCAGTATCACCAGCCCCTTTACTACCATTTGTACATACGACGATATATGAAGCAGGTTCAAGCCGTTGTTCAAAATCCCTATTACGAGCGCCCCGATTATTGTGCCGCCAATTGTGCCTATACCGCCGTTGAAGCTTGTACCGCCCAGCACCGCCGCCGCAATAGCATCCGCTTCATACCCATTTCCCGCCGTGGGCTGACCCGAATACATGCGGGACGCGAGTATGACACCCGCCAGCGCGGAAAGGGTTCCGGCAATTATGTATACCTTTATAGTAATACCTTTTATTTTGATACCCGCGAACCTTGCCGCCGTGGCATTACCGCCAATTGCGTACATCCTTCTTCCGAAACGGGTCTTATAAAGCAATATGCACATCACTATCACAACAACCACAAGCACCCACACGGGAATGGGTATACCGAGGAAGTAATTATTGCCGATCGACGTAAAAAGTTCATTTCCGGAGGATACGGATCGCCCATTTGTAATAAGATAAGCGATACCTCGCACCACGCCTTGCATAGAAAGCGTTACAATGAACGCAGGCATACCGGTCAACGCTATGATCGTTCCGTTTATTACGCCAATAAGCGCACCGAGCAGCAGAGCGATAATGACCGCCGGCCAGATCGACATTCCCGCTTCCATCAGCATTACCGCCGCAACACCGCACGCGCCCACCACCGAGCCGACCGTCAGGTCTATTCCGCCTATTATAAGCACAAATGTCATGCCGATTGCCAGCAGTGCATTTATACAAATTTGGCGCAATACATTCAGAATATTATCGGCAGAAAAAAACGACTCTGTGGCAAATGTCAAAAAGACACTCAATCCGATCAGAGCTATCAAAATTCCCAAATTGTTTTTAAAAAATAAATATACCGGATTTTTAGCCGATTGTATTTTATTCATTTATCTTACCCCCCGAGGCTAATTTCATGATATCAGTCTGTCTGACCTCATCCGTTTCCTTCGCTTCAATCATTCCCATCAATTCCCCTTCGTGCATAACCGCAATTCTATCCGAGAGATTGATGATCTCATCCATCTCCGAAGATATCAGCATGATGGCTTTTCCCTGATGTGCAAGATCTGAGATCAACTTATATATATCCGCCTTGGCTCCCACATCGATTCCGCGCGTAGGCTCGTCAAAAATTATGATTTCGGGGTCGGTCGCCAACCACTTTGCAAGCACCACCTTCTGCTGGTTCCCGCCAGATAGGAATTGAACGATTTGATCCGCCGTGACCATTTTTATGGACATCAGATCCGTATATTTTTTTATTATTTCATTTTCATATTTTTTATTTACTTTGATGCCTTTTATGAATCTATCCAACACAGAGATTGAGATATTTGTTCTAGCGGAATGTATAAGGCAAAGGCCTTCCGTCTTGCGATCCTCAGGAACATACCCAATGCCCAGCTTTATTGCGTCCTCAGCACATTTTATATTTGCCTTTTTTCCATTTACAAGCAGCTCGCCTTCCGTGATTTTATCTATCCCAAAAATGGCGCGTGCCAGTTCCGTTCTACCCGCCCCCACAAGTCCCGCAAATCCTAAAACCTCGCCCTTGTGCAGAGTAAAGCTGATCCCCTTCAGATATTTGTTCTTGAAATTTTTCACTTCCATACAAACGCTGGTGTCGCCTGCATGCGTCACTTTTCTCTGATACACATCCGAAAGCTTTCGCCCCACCATCATTTCTATTATTTTATCTTGATCCAAATTAGATATCTTTTCTGTACCTATATAGTCTCCGTCACGCAACACCGTTACTGTATCGCACACTGAAAATATTTCGTCCATCCTATGCGAAATATAAATGATCGCAACACCAGCTTTTTTCAGTTTATCTATCTGTAAAAACAAATGGTCGATCTCCGATTTCGTTAGAGAAGACGTTGGTTCGTCCATAACAATGATTTTTGCTTTCATCATCAATGCGCGGCTGATTTCTGTCATCTGCTGTTTTGCTATGCTCAAGTTTGAAATGCGTTCTCTGGCGTCTATGTTCAGCTCCATTTCATCGAGCAACTCCTGCGCCTGCCTTACCATTTTACGATCGTTTAGAAACATACGTGAATTTCCAATTATTTCTCTGCCCATGAAAAGGTTGTCCGCCACGGTCATATTGTCCGCCATGCTGATCTCTTGATGAATGATACTTATTCCGTGCTGCTGCGCATCCTGTACCGAATTTATAGTTACGTCCACACCATCGATACGAATGACCCCGCCCGCGTCCATACTGTATATGCCGCCAAGAATTTTCATCAGAGTAGATTTTCCCGCTCCGTTTTCACCCATCAATGCATGTACTTCACCAGATTTTACGCGAAAATTCACCTCTTTTAATACTTTGGTACCCGGAAAGGTCTTGCTGATATCTTGCATATCCAAGTAATATTCATTGCTCATAGTAGCCTCCGCCCTCTGCTTTTGCCGCGTTATTATGTATTGCCACCGCAATATGATCTGCGGTGGCAATACGGTTTTTACGCTGATTTGAATTAGAGAGTATCTGCTGAAACCAATGCGGATGGAACCTTCACATCTTTTTCTACACTTTCACCGTTTATTATTTTATACGCGGTTTCAATGCTTATCCCGCCTATATCAATGGGATACTGTGCCGCAGTTGCCAGCATTTTTCCATCCTTGATTGCTTTTATGCCGTCTTCACTGCCGTCAACTCCAACAATAAGCACCTTGCCCTGCTTGCCCGCACTCTCAACGGCTGCGGCGCAGCCTATTGCAGAGGGATCGTTTAGTGCGAAGGCGCCGGTTAGATCAGGATAAGACTGCAGCATATTTTCCATAACGGGCAGCGCGGTATCAACGCCCGGTTGAATTTCCTGCTCAGCAACTATTTCGATTCCTTTGAATTCGCCGATCGCTTCTTTAAATCCGTTTGCACGATCCGCGCATACCTGAGCAACGTTGTATGTGAGCATTACAACTTTTCCTTCTCCGCCCATCGCTTCTCCCAGCGCTTTCCCGATCAGCTGGCCTGCCATAACATTGTCCGTTGCAACGGTGCTCGTCACCAGGTCGGCCGCGTCCACCGGAGAGTTGTATGCTATCACCGGTATATTAGCCGCTTTGCAGGCCTGCAAAGATGCCTGGATACCGTTCGAATCGACCGGATCTATCAGCATAACGCTGACCTTTTGCTGGATCATATCCTCTATATCCGTGATCTGCTTTGCCGGATCGAAGCCCGCATCCATAACGATGAGTTGATCGCCGTCTTTGAGTTTTTGATTCATGCCGTCCAATATCTCGAGATAAAACGGGTTTGCCTGATCCGCAACCGATACCCCTATTTTGATTGCTTCGCCGGTCTGCGCGGGCTCTGCCGCAGGCGCCTCAGATGCCGCCGGAGCTTCCGTTGCCGCGGGGGCCTCCGTTGCCGCGGGTGCCTCGCTCACCGCGGCCGCGGGCGCTTCACTTGCCTGGGCTTCCGATGCTTGCGGAGCGGGTGCCGCACAAGCAAATGCACTCATAGCTAATACTACTACCAACATAACTACTACGATCTTTTTCATTTTGATCCTCCTTAAATATGTTTAACATCGTGCATTTTTGTTTTGCACAAAACAAAAGACTAATCACCATGCGGTATAACCGCCATCCACCAAATAAGTGGAGCCTGTCACAAAAGACGCCGCGTCTGACGCTAAAAATACCGCGATACCCATGAGTTCGTCCGTTTTACCCGATCGGCCCATGGGCGTCATTGAAAACCAGCGTTCAATTGCCGGATCCTTTCGCTGGTAGCGCTCTTCACTCATTTCTGTGCGCATATATCCGGGGCAAAGCGCATTCACACGAACGCCACGATCCGCCCACTCTGTTGCCATAGATTTTGTCAGCATTATCAATCCACCCTTGGACGCATTGTACGCACATTGATTTTGTGGCGTGTTAACTATCATCCCTGACATTGAGGAAATATTTACAATGCTGCCGTACCCCTGCTTCAGCATTACATTCCCCACCTCCCTCGATACGATGAAGGGACCCGTAAGATTTACATCTATAACTTCTTTCCAGTCCTCAGTCGTTACCTTCTCGGCATCGTCTCCGCGCCACGTCCCCGCATTGTTGAAAAGGATGTCGATTTTTCCATATTCGTCCAACACTTGCGCAACCATATTTTTGATGTCCTTCTCATCGCGCATGTCACCCTTTATCACGGTGCATTTAACGCCCTCCGCTTCTATAAGAGGCTTTGTTTCCATTGCCGTTTCAGTACGCCTTGCCGCAATAACGATATCCGCACCGGCTTGAGCCAGCCCTTGCGCCATAGCCTTCCCAAGACCCTGACCCCCGCCTGTTACAATCGCAACTTTTCCTTTTAATGAAAGCATTTCCATAACTTTTTTTTCGCCCATTGTGTTCTCCTTGTTACTTATTTTTCAATTAATATTTGATCTTCCTCTTTATATTCAAATACAGTGCAATCCGTGTTATAAATTCGCTCAGGTAATATAATAAGCACATGCGCACGCTCTTTATTTAGCGGAAATCCACCGTTGTGCCATACGCCTGTTTTTAGCGTTACCATCGTGCCTTTGGGTATGCGGAAGGACTGGGTCAAATGCGGAACAGGCACTGCCGTAGGCGGCGCGACATGCAGCACTATATCGTCATCCATTACAACGATCCCCTCCCCGGTAGTATCGTGGTACTCCACCTTTGTCACTATCATCCTCTCTGCCGCGTGCAAAACGAGCGGCGAAAAAGCTATCGGGCGGCTCTGCGTTATGGGAAAAATTATTTTATCATTATAAAAATCACCCATACTGTTTCCACTAGGCTCCGTTATATTCACAAAATCACCATATTCATGAAACGCATCACGCGATAGCTCCTGCATTTTTATTTTTCTCATATACTATTTCCCCCGCATAATTTTTTTGAGCAATAACTTCCTTGGCCTTATCTACTACGCCTGAAACGCAAACGCCATATAACTCCATGAGTTTCGCGCCGCTTCCTGATTTTCCAAACCTGTCCTGTACGCCCACATGTGCCACAGGCACAGGGACGGTTTCCGTAACAACTTCCGAGACAGCGCTTCCCAACCCGCCAATAACATTGTGATCCTCTATTGTAACTATTGCGCCGACTTCTTTGGCCGCCGCAATTATTTCTTCCCGATCTACAGGCTTAATGGTATGGATATCTATCACCCGCGCCTCTATCCCCAGCGTTTTCAGCGCGCGCGCCGCATTTATTGCGATCTCTACACCCACACCCGTCGCAAACAGCGCAACGTCTCCGCCATTGAGCAAACGTACCGCCCTGCCTATTTCGAATCTATAGCCGTAAATATCGGTGCAGCTTTCCACTGCCGACCTGCCAAGGCGCAGATATGCGGGGCCCTCATAGTTAGCCAGAGCCAAAATCGCCTGGCGTGTTTCCTCTCCATCGGCAGGGCAAATCACCAACATTCCCGGAATGCTTCGCATCAACGCAATATCCTCCAAGCATTGATGTGTCGCGCCGTCCTCGCCAACCATAAGTCCCGTATGTGTTCCAACCAATTTAACATTCAGGCGCGGATAACAGATCGAATTGCGAATCTGTTCAAAACCACGTCCGGCCATGAACATGGAAAATGTGCTCGCAAAAGGTTTGAGCCCGTATGTGGCCATTCCCGCGGCAATACCTATCATATTTGCTTCGGCAATTCCTATATTAAAAAAACGATCCGGATAAACTTCTCCAAAGGTACAAGACATTGTGCACGTGCTGACATCGGCGTCCAACACCACTATTTTTTCGTCCTTGCCGATCTCTACCAGCGTTTCCCCATACATATCCCGCGTCGATATCTTTGTAGCCATATTCAACCCTCCCCCAATTCCGCAAACGCAGCTTCAAATTGTTCTTTGCTTGGATGTTTCCCATGCCACACATTTTTGCCCTCCATATACGACACGCCTTTGCCCTTTATAGTATTGGCGATGATCATATGCGGCTGACCCTTTGTGCTCTTTGCCAGATCGATTGCTTGCGAAATCTCCTCAACATTGTGCCCATCAATGGACTGCACATGAAATCCAAATGCTTTAAACTTCATATCAAGATCCCCTGTATCCAGAACATCTTTTGTGGTGCCGTCCAATTGCACCTTGTTGCAATCCAGAATGACGATCAGATTATCCAGTTTTTTGCTGCCGGAATACATCAGCGCCTCCCAGATCTGACCCTCTTGTATTTCACCATCGCCACAGATCGCGTATACGAAATTGCTTTTTTTAAGTAATCGCGAGGCGGAAGCCATACCCACCGCAACGGAAAGGCCCTGCCCCAACGAACCGGTGGACATATCAACGCCCTCTACATGGAGCATTTCCACGTGGCCCGATAGATCGTGCTCTGCTTTTCTAAATGTTTTGAGTCGTTCCAAAGAGCAAAAACCACGGTGAGCTAGTGCCGGATATAGCGCAACGGTGGCGTGGCCTTTAGACATAACCAATCTGTCGCGGTTTTTATAGCCCGGATTTTGCGGATCGATATCCATTTTGCTAAAGTATAATACAGACAGTATTTCGCTAAGAGAAAACGCACCGCCAATGTGCCCCGAACCTGCTTCACGCACCATTTTCAGGCCTGTTATCCTTAGTTGCTTCGCAATATCCTGTAGGAAATCCCGCTCACTTTCATTCATACTTGATACCTCCAGTTTGATCAAATAATGTGATTTAAATAAAAAACCCGTTGCAATTGTCTTGATGCGATTTTACCCAAAACAGTAATTAAAACTTAGCTGTTATCAATGTCCTATATATTTCTACTTTCATATCCTGCTGTAATTTTATTAATTTGTTGGCTACTTGTTACTAATTATCCTTGGTGCAATGCTCAAATGCATACCGCTATATCGTATCCCCTTTTGATGTATCTTGATTATAATCAATAAAATGACTCGTGTCAATATATCATATTAAATTTTTTTATTGAAAAGATCGATATTATAAGGATAATATCACCAATATGTAATTAGTTGTATATTGGCACGATTCATTTTTGGTTATAAATAGCTTTTTGATACAGCTAATGTAGGAGATTTCATTAAAATGCTGCCACCATTAAAACTTCCCGGTTACGGAATGCTAGACTTTGTGAAAATACGTGAGAGTTTAAGGAATTCTTTTCTTTTGCCGCTTATTGTAAGCGCGTCTCATTTTCCAATAAGTTGATCGATGCTGTTTGCTATCTCGCCAACAGCTTGTTCCGGCGTGTATTGCTTGACAATTGTCTTTCCAATAGCGCGTCCGACGATCTTTTCAATTTCATTTTCCGAAATATATATCCCCTTATCCAATATGAGCTCAGGACGCTTTTTCGTATTGTGAAACGCCTCAAACACCGCCTCATGCCAGGGGTTGTACGTTAGTAATTCACTGTTTTCTCGAATATAGTTATATGGAACAATGCGGCCCAGAACCGCATTAGGCAGGGCAAGCTCTTTAGAAATAGTCCACTTTATAAATTCACACGCCTGCTCTTTACAGCAGGATGCGCTGCTCATGGCAATAGCCCATCCCCCAAACAGCGAAACCCCTCCCGGAATCAAATCAAAGCCAACTTTACCGTCCACTTTTGAAATGTTTCGGTCTCGCAATATAGTGACTTGATCTGAGAATTCGACCATCATTGCAGAGCCTCCGCTGGCAAAATCGAGCGCTTCGTCATCCCACCATCGCTTGGGCGAATCAGGATGCGCGTACAGGTAGCACTCTATATAGTTTTGCAATGCTTCGAGCGTTTGGGCTTTATTTACTTGTAGGCTTTGTGAATCCAACAATTCCGTGCCTTGTGACCACAGGCGCGGCAAAAATTCACTTACTGCACCTGTAGGCATTTTCCCGCCCAGTGTTGTACCATATTCGGTCGCTGAATCCGAATTGAATTTGCGGGTAAAGAAACGCGCTGTTCTGTTATACTCAGCCCAGGTTCTGGGAACTTGCAGCTCTTCCTTGTACCATTCATAGTACATACGCTTGTTTTTGGGGTTCTCGAACATATCTTTTCTATAAAACAACAGCTGTGTTGTGAAGCTGAACGGCAGGGTCCACACCTCTCCGTCATACACCGAATAGCTGTTGAAAATTTCTTGATTGATAAAATCCCTTATCAGGGATATGTCATTTATGTGGTCTCCCAATTTTTCCAGATGCCCGGAATTGACTAATTCGTTCACCCACGGAACATCCACCACAAAAACGTCTGCATCGTAACTATTTTCTTTGATCGTGCGCCTAATCTCACGATCGTCAATAAGGTTTATTTCTAACTCAATGCCGGTTTTATTCTCAAAGTCTTTCCTCAAATATTTTATTGCGCGTCCTGCGTGATTGTCTGGCAAAAGCACGCGTACCGTTCCCTTGGCTTTAGAAATACTAACATCGTTTATTATTGAATTATCCGAATCTGCTTTCACAAGCAGCTTTTGACCGCTCGCACTCTCGTCGCCATGTATTTTTTGCTCCAGCAGTTCAAATGCCCGCTCACTTACTACATTATATGGCAATATGATACGATCCTCCCACGGTGTCTTGACCCATTCCCAGCTCTGCGCCGTAAGAGTAATGATCAAGGGACGATCCGATTCTTGCATCGCACACAATTCGACCGCCTTGCGCACGCCTTGAGATAATACCTCGCTTGTGGTGTAAATAACATCCGGCACACATTTTCCAAATAGTTTTATAGCCTGATGCATTGCGCTTTCTTTATCATAATTTGTGGTGGAAAGAAAATCGTTTTCTATGGTGATTCCCGACATGAACAGCGCATTAAAGTAAGAATCTATACAAACGGAATCTAGCTGATATTCCTGAGGACCCGTAAACATAGCGATCTTCGACGAACCGTCTATGACTCTCGATTTTATATCGTCGATCAGTTCATTACGAATGTCAAGGCCAACAAAATCACATTCCTCCTCATCTACATCCCGGCCAATACATACAACCTTGCCACCAGAGCGCAGATACTTTTTCAAGTGCTTTTTTTGCTTTGGAAAGCAGGTAATAAGTAAAATGCCATCCACATTAAACGCGGTCGCACGGTCAAAAACACTTTGCTCTTTATATTGCAACTCGTCGGTCAAGTACAAATTTACATGATATTTTTTCTTCTCGGCGATCCTAATGATCGTGCGGTAAATTTCAGCATATTCAGGAACCCCCACACCCGGCATGAGCAAATAAATATCGTTGCCCGTTTTGGACAGTTTCAGGTTCCGCGCCGAAGCATTTTGTTTGTACCCAAGCTCCTTGATAGCCGCTTCAACGCATTTAATTTTTTCACTGCTAACGCTTGGTTTACCGTTTAGTACATTGGATACCGTACCATGAGATACCCCCGCACGCAATGCCACATCGTTAATTGTGATAGTTTTATTTTTATCCGCAATAAATTGTTTCTTTGGCATATCAAATCCTTATCTCTTTGCTATTTGGAGCGTTTCAATATTCATGTTAGCCTATCGAACGTCCCGTGTCAACCCGATTCTTTTATGCGGCTTATCAGGTGTTTAAAAGCAGCGTAAGGGTTTGCTTGCGTCTATGTTGTTTGGTATTGGTCGACAATTTCCCTCTGCTTTGTGATTGCCGAACATCCCATAAAGTCGCTTTTGGGCAAAGAGGTTTTATTTATTACGTAATTCTGTAAATGTCAGATTGAGGAGTACTTTTTATTCAAAATTCTGATGAGCGGTAAATAGTATGACGTCTGGAAGGCTTGCAGCATCCCTGCTTAACTGTAAGACAACACCAAAGTGGGTGGTGTCACCATGCGCAATAAAGTCTGCCAGCGTTGTGGCGCAAACTGACCCAGTCACAACGCTGGCGGCATTGTAAGTATTGGAGCCGCACCTGTTTCTGTTTTCACGATGCGCAGTTTGGATAAAGAATTGAATGGAATGGTGTTTGTATCCGATCAGGGCAAACACTGGAAGTGCTGAAGCTATACGAAAAAGGACTAAGCGAATCCGAGCGTGGCGAATTTCCAGGCAATGTGGCGTATTAGAAATACGCCTGAATTTGCAGTTTTATTGTCGGATCGCGTTTGCTTGTTTTGCGGCGAATCTCTGTCCCAGTACCCTTTGGCACATAAATATTGCTCCAAAAGTTGCAATGGCAAGGTGAAATATGATCGTCAACTCATTGCCGAAGGTCGGGAGACACAGCGAATTGACCACGCCAAACGCAATCGTGCAATCGATTTGTTTGCACAGGGACTAGATAGCGGATCAATCGCATGCTACCTTGGCGTTTCTACGCAAACAATCAAACGCTGGGTCTATGCCCCCCTATCAAAAGATCATCTGACCTATGTCCTGAACTTGTGTCATTGCTGCCGCTTAAGCATCGTCTGGATCAAGCGGAAAATGCCACTGAATGGATGAATATATTACATGATGCAAGCAATAGCTTTGGGGCGGCTGGCCTTGTTGATCTTGTTACTGAAACGGTCCATGGAAGCGGCACGCCTGGGCGGTATGTCGCCATTGTGCTGGATCAATTGAAACAAAGCCGTGTAGAGGACGCATCCTTTGCGTTTTGCAATATGCTGCGCAATGCCGTTACCGTACTCGAATGGAAAAATGGGAATTGGAGCTTGTCACGCACGCTAAAATCTTCTGGAACCTTCTTGTGGCCCGGTGTATAGACAGTTAAAAACACAAGGATAGCTCGATATTTCATAGAATAGCGCATAATATCAACCGACGGGTGGAAAATATTGCAATGCAGCATGATGCCGCCTCCTGTTGTAAAAAACCTCGTAGAATAATATCTGTGATTTCGCCTCCTCTCGGCTTGAAAAGCTGACTATAAAGCCACCCCTGTTTCAATTTCCCCCAAAATGATTCCATAGGCGCGTTGTCATAACAATTATCCTTTCGGATCATCGAGCAGATGAAGCCATGTTTTGCAAGCACAGCCTGATAGTAATAAGAGCAATACTGGCTGCCACGATCTGAGTGGATCAACACGCCTTTGGGGTATTCGCGTCTTAAAAGAGCTTGCCTCAGCGCGAGACCGTTTGAAAAAGGACATGTTGACAAACCCATGTTTGCGATTCAAAACTATCGAGCTACATATGACATATGGCTGCATGCCTGTGCAATCCGTTTCAGATTGAGCGCCAACGCTGCCAACAAACATTCACTTGTCGCGTTGGCTATGCCCCTTTTCTGTAGTCTGCGCAGATTATGGCTATTTTTCAACGCGGCAAATGTTCCTTCGCTCCAAATACTACGTAATCGTTTCATTCGCTGGTATTCTACGCTTTTGCATCGTTCGCGGTTTTTGTGATAGGCTGGATAAAAGGCACTGGCATTAATCCTTACCGCCCATTTATCGATCGAACAATGCTCAAGAAATTCACAATTTGAGCACGCAGGTCGAGGAATCCTGTAGAGTCGGTAGTAATTCTGGGTGTTTCTTTTATAGGTTAACCGATAAAAATGCAGTGTTTTACCTTTCATACAGCGAAACGAATCATTATCCGCATCATAGACGAAACCTTTTTTCAGAGCATTATTGTGCAACTCCCGGTAATCTACAATACCCATCTTCTCAAAACCCCGGTGAACAGCGCCAACATCATATCCTGCATCAAGGGCAAGTTTTTTGATTGTAAGGCCGGTATTACACATTTGGTTTCTGATGTGATGCGGCACGATATCACTTTCGCGCCTGTTTGCAGGATAACAATCAACTCCGGCAATAATTCCATTCTGTGTATCAACTGTCGTCTCAGCAAGGTATCCCATACCCTTTTTTCGCACCTGATTGATGAAACCGCAGTCTTCATCCGTTGTGCTTTTTATGATTGTTTTCTCGATATTATCCGGTTTTGGCGCCCGATAGCCAGGCAAGGTGGACATTTTTTCATCTAACTCATCCATATATGCCACGGTACTCCGTGATACAACACTTTCCATTTCATAAATGCTGCCTTCTGAAATATTTGCCGGTATGAATGAACCGTCACATACCAATTTTTCGCCTGTGACCAATCCATCTTTGATGCAACGGATAATGAGTTCGTTGAATATACCGAGAAAGATACCATCATTCTGAAACCGGCGTCGTCTGTTTTGGCTAAATATTGAATGGTTCGGAATTTTATCCATCATGTTAAACCCGCATAACCAGCGGTAGGCTATATTTAACGTGATTTCTTCTTCCAACCGCCGCTCTGACTTTATGTCATACAAATATCCCACTAACATCATTTTAATGAGGCATACCGGGTCTATTGATGGCCGCCCTACCTCAGAATAGTATGGCTTTGCTAAGCTATATATGAAGTTGAAATTTATCTCTGCATTGATTCGCCTTAACAAATGATTTTCTGGAATAATATCGGTCATATTTCCCAGGTTAAAGCTCAATTGACCATTTTTCTTTCCCATCATTGCATTAGCCCTCAGATGCTTCTATTATACCATCGAAGGGCTTCTTTTTGGTGTTTTGTCAACAGGTCCGAAAAATTGTGTAAACCTCCAAAGGGATGTAGAATAGAGAACATCCCAATGGAGGTTTACACAATTTTTGAAACGGTCTCGAAGGCAAAGGCACTTGATTTTTCTTAGCAGATTTTTGTATCTCGATTTTAAACGTACTGATTTCCTTTATGAGTCGGTACTTCATATATCACGGGTATTTCCATCCAAGTCTATCCAGCAGCAGCCTTATATTTGTATTTGTAAGCTTTTGAGCCATCAACTCACGAAATTTAACAGTCTTCTCTTTTCCCTCTTTTCGCAGCGTTTCAAGCTCCACGGGTATTTGCTCCTCCGCTTCGGCTCAATATGCCAGCATATTTTCTAGCAGAGCCAGACGTCCGGCGCCGCGCCCGAATAACCATTTTCGGTTTCGCGCAAGGATTGTCGCGAAATCACATATTTGCCATTTACTGCTTTTTCGGTAAATCTGTCCATATTATTCTCCTCCACAACCAGCGAGTTTAGGCACCGCTACAAGCTAGAACGGCATTTTAGCACTATGCTAGCACAAAAATGTATTCAGCGACACTCAAACAGGGTATATTTATTTAGATCATAAAAAAACAAGCAAGGAACTACAAAGATGAAAAAAGTATTCGCCTCACTGCTAAGCTTATCCATATTGCTATTGGCCGGGTGCGCCCCCGCCGCAAACGTGGCAGCCGCACCGTCAGACGCGGCATCAGATATTGCCGCCGCCCCTTCACCCGAGGTACAACCCTCGGCAACCACCGCGCCCGAAGCGGCCGCAAAAGCCGAGTACAGCAAAATCACGCCGGAGCAGGCGAAGGAGATAATGGACAGCAATAATGATGTTATAATTTTGGATGTACGCACCGCGGAAGAATTCGCCGAGGGGCATATACAAAACGCTGTTTTGCTTCCAGACAGCGAAATACGCGGCACAGCGGCCGAGGTTTTGCCAGATAAATCCGCCGAGATACTGGCCTATTGCCGCAGCGGCAGACGCAGCGCGGCGGCGTCTAAAGAGCTAGTGGATATGGGCTACACAAACGTAAAAGACTTTGGAGGCATAATAGACTGGACTTACGAAACCGTTAAATGACCGACGCCATCAGCCCTTCACAGCTCTGCCGTGCGCGTAATAAGCTTAGCCAGCAGCATACCCAGCGCCACCAACGCAAAGCTCAGCGCAAGGTTCAGCGCTATATTTCCAGCGGCCATCAAATATTTTTCGTCACGAAACATATCTATCGTCTCTATACTGAATGTGGAAAATGTGCTCAACCCGCCCAGCAAACCGGTGGTCAAAAACAGCTTTGCGCGCTCTGAAATAGCGGTGGATTGCCGCTCTATGCCCAGTATGAAGCCAATGAAAAAGCCCGCGATAATATTTGATAACAGTGTACCCATGGGTAGCGATATTGAAAAAGCCGCAGATAACCGCGTTATTCCGTAGCGCAGACAGGAGCCGAAAAAACCTCCCGCGCCCACCACTAAAAATTCAAGCATAACCCTTCCCTCCGATTCAGACAAAAAAGCCGACGGCTCTGCAAAAAAATACAGAAGTCATCAGCCGTAAAGGCGGTTTGGCACAAGCCGGGGAGAACCTCATTCCCATAATAATATGATATTACTTATCGCTCCGCTTTGCAATAAAATTTTGCAGTTTCACACTCTGCATATTTTCCTATCATTGGTGTTTTTATGCATCTTCAATTCCCGCGATAAAAACCTTTTTAAGGGGCAAAACGATATCTTTTGTTTTCATTCTCACATCGCTCATCCCCTTGATCCAGCCTATTTTAGGAAAAAATCCGCTTACGATAAAAAAAACACTAAAAAAGCTTGACAACACGAATAAGGCTGATAGAATAGTATAGGAACGGGGACGGTATATTGAAATTTTTATACAATAGATCGCGCGCTGTGGGAATGTTCCCGCCACGCGTGAAAATCCATTCTTCTGTAGAGCCCAAAACGTATTGCAAAGTCGCAATGCTGTTATTCTAAATAATCTTAAAAATCAAAGGGGGAACAACCACCATGAGTCAAGCACACGTTAGCAATTTCGAGTTTTATAATCCTGCGCACATAATATTTGGTGCGGGAGAGACTAGCCGCGTTGGTGAGCTTACCAAAAAATGCGGAAACAAGGCATTGATAGTTACCTATCGCAACATTAAGGAGCTGGGCATACTGGATCGCGTTGAGGCCAGCCTCAAGGCCGCCGGTGTGGATTATGTAATAATGGACGGCGTAGACCCGAATCCCCGTCTTTCCACCGTATATGAAGGCGCAAAAATCGCCAAGGAAAATGGCGTAGACGTTCTGGTTGCCGTTGGCGGCGGCAGCGCTATAGACTGCGCGAAGGCCATTGCCTATGCCGTTTTTGAGACGGGCGACCTGTGGGATTTCTTCCTCTGCAAGCGCACCGCGGAAAAGAGCCTGCCCATAGTGGCACTCTCCACAATTTCGGGCACTGGCAGCGAAATGAACACAAACTGCGTTATAACGAACGATCTGATAGAGCCTCATCAGAAGTTCGCGACACATTATACGCACAGTTTCCCCAAATATTCCATCATAGATCCGGAGCTGTACGCCTCGATACCGCGTCGCCTGACCGCTTGCGGCATGGCTGACACGATCGCGCACGTGCTAGAAAAATACTTCCTGGATTACGGCACCACGCCCATACAGGATCGTTTGGCAGAGGGCATAACCATGACGGTTATAGAAAACGCCTCCGTGCTTGACAACCCGGGCGATGTGGATTCCAGAGCAAGGCTTGCCTGGGCGGCCACAATGGGGCTCAACGGTCTCAATGACGCGGGCAGAGCTCCCGGCGAATACGACGGCCACACGATAGGCATGGTTATGAGCGGAATATATGATCTCGCTCACGGTGCCAGTCTCACTCCCATAATACCCGCTATGATGAAAAAGCGCGTAGGCCAGAACCCCAAAAAATATGCGCAGTTCGCAACACGCGTATTCGGCATAGATCCCACGGGCAAGACGGACGAACAAGTGGGCATAGAGGGTGCTGAAATGCTGGCGCAGACCTTTAAATCCTGGGGCATGCCCATAACGCTTTCAGAGCAGGGCGTTCCGAGGGAAGCGCTTGAGAGCATCGCCGAGGGCGCGCTCAAAAATCCGGAAGGCGCGGAGCTTGATAAGGCCGAAGTTTTGGCTATACTTGAAAGCTGCTATTGATAGAGAAAATGGGGGCTAAATATTAATTTAGGAGAACGTTTAAGATTTTGTGTATTTTCGGAAGCAAGGATAGAATATCGAACAAGATTTTTTACCAAGGGCTGTCTCAGAATAAAAACTGAGGCAGCTCCATTTTTATGTAGTAAAAGCTAGAAAAAACAGGATAAATAGGCAAAAAACAGATCAGCAAACACAGGATTTGGAAATTGTAAAGATATTTACTTGTATACTGCCTACGAGATTAGTTTTTCGTAGAACAAATAACCCAAACGATCGTTTTGGGTTTTGTTGTATAGCTTATTGAGATTGAATACCATGCAGTACAAAAGAGTCTCAATGCGCACCTTGCCCTCAGAACGCAGCATAAACCGCCGGAATCCGTAATCTTGCTTAAGCACCCCAAAGGTGCCTTCCGACTGAATCGAACGATTGATGCGTAAGTTGATGCCCTGCTCACTTTGAATGTTTTGAAGCGACTGTTCCCTGTATCGGAGAAATTCCTTGGATATGCGCATCTTTAAATGAGACCGTTTGAAAAATTGTGTAAACCTCCAAAGGTATGTAGAATAGAGAACATC
>CAYXFB010000035.1:0-26794 GCA_964464145.1 uncultured Christensenella sp. | reverse complement strand
CCCGCGTCCCTCCGCTGCTATGCGTACGTTAGCCGGATGTGGGGTTAGGGGGTAGAGGGAGGATAGCGGTGGGGATTGAGATTCGCTGTTCGTTTTGTTGGTGGTTGTATATTGTTTGTGGGGTGCTTTTTTCTTTGGGATTAGCTATTTGCTTGGTTTGAGGGTGGCTTTTCTTTTGGGTTGATGCTCAAACACTGGCAAATCTCAAACCATCCTACCCCTATACTCTGAGCGGGTGGGTAAGATGGGTTTCGTAAGGAAACTTTAGCGCAGCAACTAAAACAATGGCTTACCACAAACCATACCAGCGGAGCTAGGGAGCGGCGCTGCTCTACAAACAGCATCACTCAAACGAAGTTTACGCCGCGTTTTCCGTCGGAACCCATCTTACCCGCCCGCGTCCAACCCTATACCCGCGCAACCGCGCGGAAATCGCCCGCCGCAGGCGCATATCCACACACGAAAAGCTTTCATCGTTTAGAAAAACGATAAAATAGAAGTATAAGCGCCCCCGCGCAGCGGGAAATAGCGGTACAACGCAGGCGCATATCGTACAACGTAAAAATTTCATCGTTTGGAAAACGATAAAATAGAAGTATAGGTGCCTCCGCGCAGCGGGAAGAGCGGTACAACACAGGCGCAAATCCATCTAAGTAAAGCTTTCATCGTTTGGAAAAACGATAAAGCCTAAGCCCAAGCAGCCACGCGCAGAGAAAAAACGAACCACAAAACAAATATATACATTAATCAAAAATATACCTTGACAGGCGAGGTATATTGAATTATATTATATTCAGATAGACGATATATTTAACGCACGAATGTATATTTGCCCATAAGGGTGTATGGAGGTGATAAAATGTCTATTGCTTCGGATCTAATTCGGGGTCATACTGATACCATAATATTAGCGCAACTAATAAAAAAGGACAGTTATGGTTACGAAATAAACAAAAGTATTCAAGAACGTACGGATAATGAATACGAACTAAAGGAAGCTACGCTCTATTCCGCTTTCAGGCGGCTTGAGGGCGCGGAGATGATAGAATCCTACTGGGGCGACGAAACCACGGGCGCGCGCAGGCGGTACTATCGAATAACCTCGCTGGGGCGTGCGCTGTACGTTAAAAACAGAGAGGATTGGGAGCGAACCAAGCGGCTTGTGGACAGCCTTATATAGTGAGCTGGCCGCAAAATGGGAAGCGCGGCGGAAAGATTCTGCGCGCTAAATGGGTTAGAAGTTAGGAGGAAAGAAAATGGAAGAAAGACTTCGCAAGTATGTGGAGGCGCTTTTTGCGGAAGCTCCCAAAACAAAAAAGTCTATAGAACTGAGGCAGGAAATATATACGAACCTGCTTGATAAGTATAACGACCTCAAAAACTCGGGTGCGTCGGATGAGGAGGCCTATGAGATCGTCAAAAACAGCATAGGCAATGTGGACGAGCTCATACAAAGCCTGGACGAACGCCCGCCCGAAGCGCGCGCTCAAAATGAGCAGACGCGCAAAAAGGCCGCAATGCTGAAATCTATTGCTGTTTCACTGTTTATAGCAAGCCCCATATTTATAATCGCCTTTTCGGTTGTGGGACTGTGGCTGCCCGGCCTCATACTGCTTTTTGTCTGTATAGCCGCGGCAACCGGCATACTGATATATTCAAATGCTGTCTATTCTCCGCTCAAAAACGAGGACGCCACGCTGGTGGAGGAATTCAAAGAGTGGAAGGCGGACAACGAGGAGCGTGCAAAGAACAAAAACGCCTATTCGAGTGTAATGTGGCTCCTGATAACTGCGGTATACTTATTAATAAGTTTCACCACTATGGCATGGCATATAACATGGATTATATTCTTGATAGGTGCCGCGATTGAACAAATAATAAAGATAAACATGTATAAATAGTGGAGGCGAGCTATGAGTAAAACGGGAAAAACAGTTTTGACCATCGTATTGGTGGTGTTGATACTGGCTTTGGTGGGAATAATGCTTTGGGGAATAAGCGGCTTCGGATTTGGGGGATGGAATAGGCCCGCGCTGAGCTGCTACGGTACTCCCTTCCGTATAGGCAACATCAATATGGGCGGCGGTATGCTCACCGGACAGGGGGAATTGCCCGCGACAGCGGAAAAGGGCAGCCAATTTGAGATCGATATGCCGGGGATAACGGCCGTGTCTATGGACTTTATAGACGAGGATGTGAACGTTGTAGAGTGGGACAAGAAGGCCTATAAAGTGGAACAGACCTCATCCAGCCAGCTTTCGGATGACGATATAATGCGCTTTGGCGTAATTAACGGCAAGTTTATAGCGCAAAGCGGCAAGATAGGCAAAAACATTATGGGGATAAGGCCCAAGAGCCTTATAACGCTGTATGTGCCGCGCGGTACTGTGCCCTACACCTACCTTTCCAGCACCTCCGGCAATGTGAAGGTGAACGGCGGCACATTTGACAAGCTGGATCTGGACAGCACCTCCGGCGAGCTGAGCGCCGAGAAAACAAAGTCGGGCGAAATGTACGCTTCAACCACCTCGGGCAGGATAATACTTACGGATGTGGTGGCAAACGATCTGGGTACGGACACCACCTCGGGTACAATAGACGTTAAGGGCGACGCGGGCAAGGATTTCAACGCAAACACCACCTCGGGCGACGTTCGCTTTATGGGCAATGCCATAAAGGCCGAAGCGGACACCACCTCGGGTACCATAGAGATATCGGGCAATGTGGAGAGCATGGAAGCCGATACGGTATCGGGCAGTGTAACGGGCAATCTGAACAATCCGCGCAGCTTTGACGCGAACAGCGCCAGTGGCAGCATACGCTTTGCGGCGGTAAGCGCGGCGCAGCTTGACAAGGTGAGCGCGGACAGCATATCAGGCTCTGTGACGGTAACGCTGCCGGGGAACGCGGGCTTCTATGTGGATTATGACAGCGTATCCGGCAAGAACAGAATAAACGGATTCATGATGAACGGCGACGCTGTTGGCAACGGACGCACACATATAGAGGTGGACACCACCTCGGGCGATCTGAACGTGGAGTGTGCAAATTAGGTGATCTGTATAAATGTGCAGATGAAACAAACAAATTAAACTATATATGTTAGAACTAAAGGCAGATATTGTGGTTTAAAAAGAAGACGACGTATAATTATTCGCAATGCGCGGATATTATACGCCGTTTTGCATATTTTTACTGATCCTAGGCTAAATTGTGCTTTTTGCGAGAGCGTCTTGGAGGCTTTGCAAGGTATGGACAATTTTATGCCCATTTTTGAAATCGATTCACATGTAAATATATGGGGTCAACCCGCGCCAGATAGTCGTACAAATCTGCGATTTTAGTTTTTTTCACTTTGACACAAAAAAAATTAGTCGTATTTTTGGTCGAAAGTCACAAAAGAATATTGAAATATAGTATTATAACAACAAATAAGTACGAAAGCACGGGTAAAGTGCTTGCAGACGCGGGAATAACCGTCCGCAATACGGTGCTTATGACAGGCAGGTTAAGGCATTGGAGAAGTTTTCCGCCACCGCAGGGCAGGAAAATATACACGGGAGCAGCTATGGTACGTACAACAGTAAAACAATCTCGCTTTAGCGTTAATACGATATATATTCTCGCCGCTGTTTTGAGTATCATTTTTCTACTGGGCAGCGTTTTGTTTATGCGAGGCATGGAGCAAAACAGCATAGATCAGATAAACGATTATTTGGAGGGTGGCGCGGCACAGAGCGGTCAGCTTATAGAAGCGCGCCTCGCGAATGATATGACAGTGCTATGCGGTGCGGCGGAAATGCTGCGAGATGAAGAAAATATAAATTGGGAAAATGTGCTCCCCGTTTTGGCGGGCTACACGCAGCCCCATGATTTTACAAGAGTAGGCATGGTGGATGCCGGGGGCAATCTATACTGGCAGGATGAGGGCGGCACAGTGCTTACGGGCGGTAGCTTTGCTGAGGTAGCGGAATTTAAAAACGTATTGGCGGGCGAGCGGGTCATTGTTGTGGGCGGGGCGGCACAGGGTGCGCGAGACGAAGAGATGCTGTTCTTTTTAGTTCCCCTCCTGCGAGACGGCGAGGTGTGCGGAGCTTTGTTCGCGGGAGAGCCCATGAGCGCTGTTATGGATATGATTAGCACAACGGTGTTCGGGCGAAAGGGCAGCGCGCAGGTTATAGATAAGCAGGGCAACGTTATCATAGCGTCCGGCGGGAGCACCGGCCAAAACGTGCTGGACGGAACGCAGGGCTGGCAGCGCGAAGAAATATTGCGAAGCATGTCTGCGGGCGAAAGCGGAGCCGCGGCACAAAATTTCAACGGACAGGATCTTTGGGGCGCCTATGCGCCGCTTGCAATAAACGGATGGTACGTGTTTTACACGGTGCCGGAAAGCGAGCTGCTTTTCAATTATGACGGCCTGGTTAGCGGGCTGATGTGTATAGTGGCCTCCGCCGTTGCGCTGTTCGTATTTTTCATATTGGTGATACGGCAGATGAACCGCCGAAGCACAAACAGGCTGGAGGAATATGCCTTCATAGACAACCTTACGGGTCAGCGCACCTTCCAAAAGTTTTTGCTGGATGCCGAAAAGCTTATGACGCAAAATGGCAAAACACGATACTCGCTTTGGTATTGCGATATAAAAAACTTTAAGTATGTGAACGACATACTGGGCTATTCCGTGGGCGATAATGTACTAAAATACTGGGCGATGGTGCTGAATCAGGATACGCGCAAGGGCGAGGTTTTCGGGCGCATAAGCGCGGACAATTTTGTATGCCTGCGCGAATATTCGGACACTATGGAGCTTCGCACGCGCTTCGACCTTTACGCCGCGATGCTGGAAAACTTTAACGAAACGGCGGCGCAGGGCTTCAAGCTGGAGATGTCGGCCGGTATTTTCCTCATAGAGCCGGACGATAAGGAGCTCACGCTAAACGATATGCTGGACAGGGCAAACGTTGCCCAAAAATCTATAAAGAATATGAGCGGCAGCCGCTGCGCCATATATTCCAAAGAGATGCGCGAGAGGATATTGCGCGAAACGGAAATGGAAAGCCGCATGGAAATGGCGCTGTTGAACGGCGAATTTAAAATGTATCTCCAGCCGCGTATAGGCATACAGGAGGGTACGAACGTTAAGGGGGCGGAGGCGCTGGTGCGCTGGCTGTGGCCGGATAAGGGGCTGGTGCCCCCGGACGAATTTGTGCCGCTGTTCGAAAAGAACGCCTTCATAGTGAGGCTGGACGAATTTATGCTGGAGCAGGTGTGCAAGGCGTTTTCCGGCTATGTGGACAAGCTCGGCGGCGAACCGTTCACGATTTCCGTAAATGTTTCGCGCGTGGGGGCAATGCAGCCAAGCTTTATAGAGCGCTATGTGGATATAAAAAAGCGCTACAACATACCCGACGGCTTTTTGGAGCTGGAATTCACGGAGAGCATAGCCTTCGAAAACCACGAGCTGTTCCGATCTATTGTGAGCCAGCTACAGCAAAACGGTTTCTCCTGCGCGTTGGATGATTTCGGCTCCGGCCATTCCTCGCTCAATATACTGAAAAACCTGCCCGTCGAGGTGCTCAAGATAGATCGGCTCTTCTTCAGCGAGGGGCAGGACGGCGGCAGGGACCGCGAGGTCATAAGCAGCATAATATCTATGGCGCGCGCGCTCAGCATGACAACCGTGGCCGAGGGCATAGAGACAAAGGAGCAGGTTGAAATGCTGCGGCACATGGGCTGTGACGAGATACAGGGCTTCGTTTTCGCCCGTCCCATGCCGGAGCAGGAGTTTATACAGTTCGTGCGGCGTATGAACGATATAGAGCTGTGAAGTTGCGGACGTAAAATAGTGATAAATCGTGTGGGGACGATATATCTATAAAGATGGCGGCACAGCCTTTTGGGGCGGCCGCCGTTTTATTACAAAGCAGGCTCAACACCCGGCGGTGTAAAAAATGTTTGAGTGATTGCGCGCTATAGTATAGAATGGAATTATATTGCCGTGCCACGCGCTTCAGGCACGGCAATATCGACACATGGCTATATGGCAAACTGTATGTTTGCTGTAATATTTTGATATATGATGGGAGTTTTTTAGGATGTTTCAGGTTAATTCTAATTTTGAAAAATTACAGGGCAGCTATCTTTTCGCGGAAATAGCGCGAAGGGTGGAAGAGTTTGGTGCGAAAAACCCGCAGGCGGAGCTTATAAAGCTGGGCATTGGCGACGTTACGCGCCCGCTGGTGCCCGCCGTGGTGGCTGCCATGAAGGCGGCGGCTGACGAAATGGGCAGCGCGGCCACCTTTCAGGGCTACGGGCCCTACGAGGGTTACGCCTTCCTGCGCGAGGCCATAGCCAAAAACGATTACGCGGCGCGCGGCACGGATATAGCGGCGGACGAGATATTCATATCGGACGGCGCAAAGAGCGATACGGCCAACATACAGGAGCTGTTTTCCGAAAAATGCGTGGTGGCGGTGACCGACCCCGTTTATCCCGTTTATGTGGACACCAACGTTATGGCGGGCCGCACGGGCGGCTTTGATACGGCGGCCGGGCGTTACGCGGGCATGACCTACCTGCCCACCACGGAAGAGAACGGCTTTGTGCCCCCGCTGCCCGAGGGCAGAGTGGACGTTGTGTATCTGTGCTCCCCCAACAACCCTACGGGCACAGCGCTATCAAAGGCGGAGCTCAAAAAATGGGTGGACTGGGCAAACGCGAACGGCGCTATAATACTGATGGACGCGGCGTATGAGCGCTTTATAACCGAAGCGGACGTTCCGCACAGCATATACGAGATAGAGGGCGCAAAGACCTGCGCCATAGAATTCCGCAGCTTCTCCAAAACGGCAGGCTTCACGGGCACGCGCTGCGCCTACACCGTGATACCCAAGGCGCTCATGGCGAAGGACGAGAGCGGCAAGGAGGTCTCCATGAACGCAATGTGGATGCGCAGGCAGTCCACAAAGTTCAACGGCGTTTCCTACATAATACAGCGCGGAGCGGAGGCTGTCTATTCGCCCGAGGGCGCAAAGCAGGTGGACGAGGTGATAGCGGCCTATCTTGAAAACGCCGCCATAATAAAGAAGGGGCTGGAGGCCGCCGGAATAACGGCCTACGGCGGGGTGAACTCGCCCTACGTATGGCTCAAGACACCCAAGGGAATGAAGAGCTGGGATTTCTTCGACAAGCTGCTTATGGAGGCGAACGTTGTGGGCACGCCAGGCAGCGGCTTCGGCAGTGCGGGCGAGGGTTATTTCCGCCTGACGGCCTTCAACACAAAGGAGAACACAAAGCGCGCTGTTGAGCGCTTGGTGAAGCTGGATATCTGAAGGGAGATATTTCTATGAAACTGGCATTTTTGGGAGCGGCAAATAGTCCGCACACTATCAAATGGGCGAACACTATGGCGGGCAGGGGAAACGAAGTAACGCTCTATTCCATGCCCGACCACAAGCAGGAGCACGGCGAGATAGGCGAGGCGGTCAAAATAGAGTATCTGCCCTATTCCAGCGCGCAAAACGGCGCTAAGAAAAACGCCTCGGCGGTGGCGGCGGCGATGTCTGCGGGCGGCTATAACGCCGTGGTGGCTTTAGACATGGGAAGCTACGGCTTTATGGCGGCCAAGGCCAAGGCCGCAAACCTGTTGCTGGTATCCACCGGACTCGATATATACCGCGACGTGAAGGACAAAAAGGGTATGATAATGAAGGCCATAAAGCAGGCCGGAGCGGTGCTGGCGACTGCGCCCAACATAATATCCAAGATAAAAGAATACTACAAGAAGGAAAAGGAATACTGCGTGGCGCCCTTTGGCGTGGATATGGAGCTGTTCAAGAAAACTGGTGAGGCGCGCGGTGAGGTGCCCTGCTTTGGCTCTGTGAAGTCGCTTGAGTACGTGAACAATGTGGATGTGGTGATAGAGGCCTTTGCGAAATACGTGGAAAAATACGGCGCCGCAAAGCTGCTTATAGTGGGCGACGGCCCGCTTGAGGCCGACCTGAAAAGCAAGGCGGCGGCGCTTTCCGTGGGCGATATGGTGGAGTTTGCCGGGTATGTGAAAAACGCCGATATGCCCGCCATGTACGCAAGGATGGACGCTCTCGTGCAGATGACGGCGGAGGAATGCTTTGGCGTATCCGCAATAGAGGCCATGGCCTGCGAGGTTCCCGTGGTGGCTTCAGACACCTTCGGGGCGAGCGAATATATACTCAACCACATCACCGGCTATCTCGTGAAGGCGGGCAACACCGCCGCTTGTGCCGATATGATGGCGGACGCGGTGAAAAATCCGCAGATGCGCAAAAAGATGGGCGAGGGCGCGCGCGAGGACGTAATGCAAAATTACAAGCTTTCCGTTTGCGCAGGCAAGTTTGAGGAGGCATTGAGAAAGGCCGGGGCACGAGTGGTCTGAGCGCTGCTACGGCATAAAAAAACCGACGAAAAATGCCGGGACCTGCCGCTCTAAAATGGCAGGTCTTTTTGCATGCACACATGGGAAAAGACACCGCAGCTTTTGCCATTTCCTTGCGCAAAAAATCATCACGATTTTGGCAATTTTCATTTGTGCGGTATTGCTCTAAAAAAACACGCTCCTTACGCGAGGTAAAGAGCGTGCGAGAGATTTGTATAAGAGAGATGGTGTGTATTGATTATATGCTTGTGGAGCATATCTAACAAAATAACAGGCCGCTATTTTAAGCGCGGCTGCTTGGGGACGATGTATATCCATCGGTAGTTGTATATATATATTATCCCTACAATATATTGTATTACGCCGCAAAGCGCTTGTCAATATATCATACCAATCCCATATAAAAAACGGTAACGTTTTTTATAGTGCGAAGCACGTATGGGATGGCATAAGACGAGTTCTGCGCCGTTTGGCGCAGAACATGAGCCTTGCAAAGCAAGGCGTCATCAAATTAAAAGTATTGCTTTTAATTTGATATCAGTATATAAAAATTTGGTCGGCGGTACTGTTTAAATGTCATTATAGGATGTATAATTGAATGCGAAGCGGAATGGGCGCTGTTTTATGCGCTTTTTGCGAGAATCTACATATTTTTGAATGGAGAGACCCATATGGATAAAAGAGCGAAGCGTGTGGCGGATTCGGTGACGGAGCAGGTGCACATTCTAATGCCTGCCGATATAAACGGCGCAAACCGACTTTTTGGCGGCGTGCTTATGCAATGGATAGATATTGTGGCCGCGGTGGTGGCGCGCAGGCATTCCAATTCGGACGTCACCACGGCGACGGTGGACAGCCTGGAGTTTTGCGCGCCCGCGCATATGAACGACACTGTGGCGCTTTGGGGGAAGATCACCCATGTGGGGCGAACATCCATGGAAATTCGCGTGGACACCTTCGTGGAGGAGATGGAGGGCGGCCGCAAGCTTGTGAACCGCGCCTATATGGTGATGGTGGCCATAGATAAAAACGACTGCCCGCAGCCCGTTCCGGAGCTCATACTGGAGACGGAGGAGGAACGCGCAGAGTGGGAGGCGGCCGAGAAAAGGCGCGAACGCCGCAAGCGGGAGAGGCGCACAAATTATTTATAACCGGGTATTGACAGTCGCGTGACCGTGATATATAATCTAATCATTGGTTGAAACGTTTGGATAATTTTAAAATTTTGAGAGAGGTGTACTATGTTAACTATCAAGAATCTAACCAAGGTCTACAGAGGCGGCAAAAAAGCCGTAGACAACCTTTCGCTGACCGTGGCGGATGGAGACATCTTCGGCTTCATAGGCCACAACGGCGCTGGAAAGACCACAACAATAAAGGCTGTGGTGGGCATACACGATTTTGACGAGGGCGAGATAGAGATAAACGGTATATCGGTAAAAAGCGATCCGGTGGGCTGCAAAAAGATCACGGCCTACATACCGGACAACCCCGATCTATACGAGCACCTAACGGGCATACAGTATCTCAATTTCATAGGGGATATATTTGAGGTGGAGAAGGGCGAGCGCGAGGCCGCCATAAAAAAATACGCGGACGCGCTTGAGATAACGGGCGATCTTGGCAACGTCATATCCTCTTACTCCCACGGTATGAAGCAAAAGCTGGCGCTCATATCCGCGCTAATGCATTCGCCCAAGCTGCTTGTGCTGGACGAACCCTTCGTGGGTCTCGATCCCAAGGCGGCCTTCACGCTCAAGGGTCTTATGCGCGAGCTTACACAGAGCGGCAGCGCGATCTTTTTTTCCACACACGTGCTGGAGGTGGCGGAGAAGCTGTGCGACAAGATTGCCATAATAAAGCAGGGCAAGCTCATAAAGCACGGCACTATGGAAGAGGTAAAGGGTGATTCCAGCCTTGAGGACGTATTTTTGGAGTTGACGAGCAATGAAGAAAAATAAACTTTGGCTGTTACTGAAAATGCAATATAAGGCGACAATGCGGCTCTCTACGGCGGACGCCAAGGCGAAAAAGAAGCGCGAGGCCGCGCTTGCCAGGGGCGAGGCCGCTCCCGTTGTGAAAAAGGACGCGGGCTCAACCGGCTACACCGTCATGATGACCTTTGTGGGCATACTTCTTGTGATTGTTGTGGTGGCGTTCAGCTTCCTCATGGGCATGGGGCTTAGCGTTGTGGGTATGCTGGATCTTTTGCCCACAGTGTTTATGATGGCGGCCAGCGTAATGGCGCTCATCACAACTATTTACAAAACGAACGGGCTGCTGTTTGGCTTTAAGGATTACGACCTCATAATGGCGCTGCCCGTAAAGACCAGCACGGTGATAGCCAGCCGGCTCATGATACTTTACATCATGAACCTCATATTTACGGCGCTCTTCCTGCTGCCCTCCTCCGTTGTTTATGCCATAATGGCAAACCCGCCGGCGGCGTTTTGGCCCATCATGATAATATGCATGCTGCTTGTGCCGCTTTTGCCCGTGGTGCTGGCCACCATAGTGGGCTCGCTCATAGCCTGGGCGGCCTCGCATTTCAAGCGCAAGAACGGCGCGAACATAGTATTTACGCTGGTGGCGCTTTTCGCCTGGATGCTGTTTTGCATGAATATGGGCAATGTGGCGGAAAACATAGCGCTGTACGGCGATACCATAATGAACACCATATACGGCATATATCCGCTTACGCGGCTGTATGTGGAGGCGGTGACGCAAACCAATCTGCTGTCCTTCCTGCTGTTCGCGGGGATATCGCTGGGCGCCTTCGCGCTGTTTGCGGTGGTGGTGTCCAAATTCTTCACGCGGCTCAATTCGGCAATAACGGCCAACCGCACCAAGTCCGACTATAAAATGCAGGAGCTCAAGACCACCAGCCCCAAAAAGGCGCTACTCAAAAAGGAGTTCAAGCGGCTTACGGCTTCGTCTAACTATATGATGAATTCCTGCATCGGCCTCATAATGATGGTGGTGGCGAGCGCGCTGGTGCTCATAATAGGGCCCATGAACGCCATAAGTCTGGTGGGCTACGACAGGATATTGGAAGGGGTGAATTTCTCGGGAACGCTTGCCGCGCTGGCTTCGGTGGCTATGTCCTTCTTCGTTGTTATCACCTGCCCGGCGGCGGCCTCCGTATCCATAGAGGGAAAGAGCCTGTGGATAATGAAATCGCTTCCCGTGAAATCCAAGGATATAATCATAAGCAAGCTGAGCGTGAACCTGATACTGGTGACGGTGGCCATACTCATAAGCGCGACGCTGCTAAATATAGCGCTGCGTCCCGACCCGCTGCACGCCATACTGCTGTATGTGACGCCACTGGTGTACGGGCTGTTCACCTCCTTTGCGGGCATGGCGCTCAACCTCAAATACCCCAACTTCGAGTGGAACAACGAGCTTGAGGTGGTAAAGCGCGGCAAGCCCGTAGGCATAATGGTGGTGGTGGGAATGGCCATAACCATGGTGCCCGGCTTCGTGATGCTCTTCACGGGCGGAAACTCTGCGCTGCAATACATCATAACGGCTGCGCTGGCCGTGATCTGCGTGATACTGTATCGCAATGTTATGACAAAGGGCGTTGCCCGCTTCGAAGGCTACGACGCCTGAGCCCCTGCAAACGATGGAAAAGACCCGTGTGCGGCCAGTCTGCCGCGGGTCTTTTTGCGCGGGGGCGTGGCGAGAAAGCGCAAATATTAGATTATGCCGCCGCCATTGTGTTATAATTATAAAGTAAGCTACAAATGAGAGAAATTTTATATATAAGAGGTAATGGCAATGGTTGACGAAAGAGTAAAAAAACTGACAAGCACACTGGTAAACTATTCCTGCGGAGTGAAAAAGGGCCAGCGAGTGCTGGTGGAAACAACGGGCGTTCCCGACTTTCTGGTTACGCAGGTGGTCAAGGACATATACGCGGCGGGCGCTCTACCCTACGTTGCGCAGTCTCATCAGGCGGTGACGCGCGAATGGCTGATGCAGGCCAACGAAAAGCAAATAAAGGATCTGACGCGCTGGGCAAGCGCGCGCATGAAGCAGATGAACGCCTATATATCCTTCCGAGGCGGAGACAACGCCTTCGAGATGAGCGACGTTCCCAGCGATAAAATGGAGATGTACAACAGCATATACGGCAAAGAGGTGCACCACAACATCCGCGTGAAAAAGACCAACTGGGTGGTGCTGCGCTACCCCTCGCCCGCAATGGCGCAGCAGGCGGGAATGAGCACGGAGGCCTTCGAGGATTTCTATTTCGACGTGTGCAATCTGGATTACGCAAAAATGTCCGTGGCGATGGATTCGCTGCTTGACGCCTACGCCAAGACGGACAAGGTGCGCATAGTGGGCCCGGGCACCGATCTGAGCTTTTCCATAAAGGATATAAAGGCCAAAAAGTGCGACGGACACTACAACGTGCCGGACGGAGAGGTGTACACCGCGCCCGTTCGCACCAGCGTGAACGGAACCATAAGCTACAACACGCCCTCCTTCCATCAGGGCTTCAAGTTTGAGGATGTTTGTCTTACCTTCAAAAAGGGCAAGATAGTGAAGGCCACGGCCAACGACACGGAGCGCATAAACAAGATACTGGATACGGACGAGGGCGCGCGCTACATCGGCGAGTTTTCGCTGGGCATAAACCCGTACATAACAAAGCCCATGGGCGATATACTGTTCGACGAGAAGATAGCGGGCAGCCTGCATTTCACGCCGGGAAGCGCCTACGATGACGCGTACAACGGCAACGAGAGCGCGGTGCATTGGGATCTGGTGCTTGTGCAGACCAAGGAGCACGGCGGCGGAGAGATCTATTTTGATGAAAAGCTGATCCGTAAGGACGGCATATTTGTGGCGGAGGCGCTTAAATGCATGAACCCCGAGAAGCTGAAGTAGTTTTGGGGGTCTGTGAAGTTTTTTCTCTGCTGCCGGCATTGCCGGTGGTTTATATGCAAATGAAAAAAAGCGTTCTATTGTGTGGAACGCTTTTTATTATGGTAGCGGTGACTGGGCTGACAGTGACTCTTCCGGGTACCCCGGAAGGTCCCTGCCCCGAGGCGCAGCACATCTTTATCAAAACAAAAAAAGCGTCCCACTGCGTGGAACACTTTTCTTGTTTGGTAGCGGTGACTGGGCTCGAACCAGTGACCTTCCGGGTATGAACCGAGCGCTCTAGCCAGCTGAGCTACACCGCCATGAAATGTTAGCAAAAATAATATTATCATAAGTTTATGGCAAAATCAAGTAATACGGCTATCCCTTTTCAAATTTATTTTCTATATGTTGTTTTGGGCGTAGATATTGGGCGGCGCGTGCGGCGTTTTGTGTCCTCAGGCAGGGTGGCGATCGTTTTATATACAAAATATGGATGCGCTGTCATGAAAATTGACAAAACATCACCTGAAGAGTAATATATTGATATGAATAACCTGCGAAATTTGGCTGTGCCCGGCGTGTTTGCTTGCCGTGGCGCAATGCTTTGAAAGGCCGGTGTGCTATGGAAAAATTACGTTTCGGAATAATCGGCGGCGGATTGATGGGGCGCGAATTTGCCAGCGCGGCGGCGCGTTGGTGTCACCTGCGGGGCGATATTCCCGTGCCGGAGATCGTGGGGGTGGCCAGCCCGTCCGAGGCCAGCCGAAGCTGGTTTTCCGCCATACCCACCGTGAAATATTTCGAGGCGGATTATCGCGAGCTTTTGGCGCGCGAGGATATAGACGCCATATATTGCGCCGTGCCGCACGATCTGCACGAGAGAATATATATAGACGTGCTGCGCGCGGGTAAACATCTCATGGGCGAAAAGCCCTTCGGTATAGATCAAAGCGCGAACGCGGCCATATTGGCGGAGATCCGAAAGCATCCCTCCCTCTTCGTGCGCTGTGCCAGCCAGCTGGCCTTCTTTCCGGGCGCGCAGAGGGTGGCGGAATGGCTCAAAGAGGGCAGGTTCGGTAGGATAATAGAGATACGCGCCGGTTTTTTGCACTCCAGCGATATGGATCTCGAGAAGCCCATAAACTGGAAGCGGCAGGTTTCCCGCAACGGCGAATACGGCTGCATGGGCGATCTTGGTATGCACATACAGTTCATACCGGTGCGCGCGGGCTTTGTGCCCTCTCGTGTATACGCCTCGCTCACCAAGCTTGTCACGGAGCGACCGGACGGAGCGGGCGGCAGAGCGGCCTGCGACACATGGGACAACGCGGTGCTCTCCTGCGACTGCGCAAATCCGGACGGCAGCGAGTTCCCCATGTTCCTTGAGACCAAGCGCATGGAGCCTGGCGCGACCAACGATTTTTACATAACGGTGAAGGGCATGAAGTGCTCCGCCCGTTTTTCCACAGCCGATGCTAACGCCTTTTATTACACGCAGGACTGCGGGCGCGAACAGGCCTGGTGCCGCCTGGGAATAGGCTACAAAACGCAGTTCCCCACCATATCTGGCAGCATATTCGAGTTTGGCTTTTCGGACGCCATATTGCAGATGTGGGCGGCCTTCATGGCGGAATACGCGGGCCGCGAGGTAGCCTTCGGCTGCTGCTTGCCGGAGGAAACGGCCTGGTCTCACGCAATAGCCACGGCGGCGCTTGCCTCGCACAAAAAGCGCGCGGCAATGCCTGTTGTGTAGCAATGCGTAAAGTTGACCGCGATAATCGTTTGCGTTATACTTATTATAATTTTAAAATACGTCAAATTTCTTTGTTTTCATGAAGTGCCGAACATTAAAAGGAGACAGCAATGCAAAATCAGGAAACAGAATCAACTTTCAAATGGGAAAACCTCGGCGATATAGAAGCCGGACGCAAAACACTTGGAACGGAGATGCCAATAATAGTATACAGGCTTTTTCAGTATACGCTGAAGGATGTGCTGGCGCGTGAATACGGCGAGGAGCGCTCCTGCGATCTGCTGCGCGCCGCCGGACATTTGGCAGGCATGTCGCTTGCCAACAACCTGCTGGATCTTTCGGGCGATTTTGATTTCTTTGTTTCGAACCTTAGTAACCAGCTGCGCGACCTCAAGATAGGCATACTGAACATAGAGCGCGCCGATATGGAGAGCCTCACATTCACGCTGACGGTATCGGAGGATCTGGATTGCTCCGGGCTGCCCGTCTCGGGCACGACGGTGTGCGATTATGACGAGGGCTTTATATCCGGCATAATGGAGGCGTATACGGGCAAGCCCTTCAAAACGAGAGAGGTTGACTGCTGGGCCACCGGCGACCGCACCTGCCGGTTCAGCGTGAAACCAGAATAAAAAAACACGGAACGGTATTTTGATGAGTGTTGAAGCGGAACAGTTGTTAAAGGAAATAGAGGAAAGCTTGGATACGCTGCTTGCCGGCGATTTTCCCCCGCCCATAGAAGCGGAGATGCCCTTTTGTGGCGTCGTCTCCAAGCTGAACAAGCTCACAGAGCAGCTTGCAGAGGTGGCGCAGCTTTCGGCCGAGCTTGCGCAGGGCAAGCTGGGCGGCACCATACCGCCGCGGCAAAACATGCTGGCGCAAAGCGGAAAGCAGCTCCAATCCATGCTGAACGTTATCACGTGGAACGTGGGCGAGCTGCTTAGGGGAAAGATAGTCAGCAAGCTGGAGGGCGAGGGCAACGAGCTTTACGCCTCCTTCAACGAGCTTGTGGATAAGGTGGCGCAGGCCTCGCTGGGCGCGGGGAACGGAGATTTTGCAATGTCTGACCCGGCGGCAATGAACAGCTGGCGCTACCACCAGATAATCACCGCGGTTAACATGCTGGACATACAGATAATAGAGGTGGACGATACGGGCAAGGTGGTATACACAAACCCGCCCGCCAAAAAGATGCTGAACGGCATGACACACCTTTCCCCTGATAATGTTCGGGAAGATACGGAGCCGCTCATCGCGCATTTTTGTCATTACAGTTCGGCCGAAATGTCCTTTCCGGTGGTGCGCGAAATAATAGACGAGGATAACGCCCGCTGGTTTCGCGCCACCTCCGATACATTCACGCTGCCCAACGGGCAAACATTTTTCCTGCACGTGGCGGATGACATAACCGACTGGAAGCTGACGGAGGAAAAGCTTTCCGAGTCCGCCAATTTCGATTCGCTCACGGGCACGCTGAACCGGCGCGCGGGGCTGAATATGCTCAAGGCGCTGCACGAAAGCGAGGGCGAAGAGCCAAACTGCATAGCCTTCATAGATGTGGACGGCCTAAAGGCGGTGAACGACTCATTCGGCCATGCCGAGGGCGATAATTATCTGCGCATAGTGGCCAACGCGCTCACCTCCTCCGTGCGTTCCTCAGAGTCGGTGATACGCTACGGCGGCGACGAATTTTTCATACTGTTCAAAAACTGTACGCTGGAAAACGCGCGCAGGGTTATGCTGCGCATGGTGGAAAAGCTGGAGGCGCTCAACCACAAAAAGCTAAAGCCATACAACATATCGTTCAGCTACGGTGTGGAGGTATTCGGGGAGGACGAGGAGGATTCGCCTGAGGCGCTGCTGCACAGCGCGGACTCCAAAATGTATCGCCATAAGGCGGAGAAAAAACGCAAACTGCGCTGAATATCAATCCATATCATTTAGCAGGCGGTTCAAGAGCCGCTCAAGATCGTCGCGCTCCTCATTTGAGAGATTGCGCATCATGTGCTCCTCCCACTCCGCTTCTATAGAGCGTATGGTGTCATACACCTTCCGCGTTTTTTCGGTGGGAAAGAGGCCGTATTGCCGGCGGTTGTTTTCGCAGACCACGCGCGATATATAGCCGTCGCGCTCGAAACGCTGCACGGCGCGCGCCACAGCGCCCTTGTTTATCCAAAGCGCGCTTGCGAGCTGCTCTTGAGACTGGCCGGAATGCTCGCAGACCCACATGAGATACTTTATCTGCCCCTGCGTTATGCCCATGTCCGCAAGCTCCCTGTCAAGATGTATGGCCGACCGCCGGAAAAGTATAGAGAGTTTTTTCACGAGTTCACGCATGGCCGTTCCCCCTTCGCTAGATGTATTCATTTTAATACTCATCACAAATAAAAACAATCGCTTTTACATCGGGCACGCTTCGCAAAAAACGGGCGGCAGGCCGATACTCAGCGAAATTTTCGCTTGACTCTTTTTGACATTCCCCTTATAATAGTTGCGGAGGCAACCAAATGCGGTTGCCCATTATTCTGCAAGGAACGTTGCCTAGGCAACTGTTAGGAGTGATCGATATATGGAAGCTGTATCTGAAACGAAGCTGCTGGGCACCGCGCCCGTCGGCAAGCTGGTAATGAAATACGCCGTACCAAGCGTGATATCTCTGCTTGTAAATTCACTTTACAATATTGTGGATCAAATATTCATAGGTCAGGGCGTGGGCTACCTCGGCAACGCGGCCACCAACATTATATTTCCCATAGTGGTCATAGCCTTTGCCTTCGCGCTGCTAATTGGCGACGGCGCCGCGGCCTACCTCAGCCTGAAGCTTGGGCAGGGGCAGACTGGCGAGGCGCGCAGGGGCGTGGGCAACGCGCTGCTGCTGCTCATAATATTCGGCGTGGGCTTCATGCTGGTGGGCATATTCTTCCTAGAACCGCTCGTTCGCGTGTTCGGCGCGACGGAAAATTCTATGCCCTACGCCATGGATTACGGACGTATAATAGTGATGGGTCTGCCCTTCGTGGTGGTGGGCACCGGCCTAAATTCCTGCATACGCGCTGGTGGCAGTCCCAAGGTGGCCATGATATCAATGATAGCGGGCGCGGTCACCAACACCATTTTGGATCCCATATTCATATTCGTGTTTGGCTGGGGTGTGCAGGGCGCGGCCTGGGCCACCATAATAGGCCAGATACTCACCTTTGTTATAAGCGCGACCTATCTGCCCCGCATAAAGGCGGTGAAGATAAAGCGCGAGGATATAAAGCTGGTTCCCAAAACGGCCAAGATACTCATGGGCTACGGCATATCCAGCTTCATCACGCAGATAGCCGTAACGGTGGCAATACTGGTGGCGAACAACATGCTGGTGCAATACGGCGCGCAGTCCGTATACGGGCCGGACATACCGCTGGCCGCCTTCGGCATAGTGATGAAGGTGAACCAAATACTGCTTTCCTTCATGATAGGCTTCGGGCTGGGCGCGCAGCCCATAGTGGGCTTCAATTACGGAGCGGGGCACGGCGACCGTGTGATAAAGGCCTACAAGATATCCGTGATCTGCGCCACGCTTGTGGCCGTGGTGGGCTTTGTGCTGTTCCAGTTCTTCCCGCAGAGCATTATAAATCTGTTCGGCTCTGAGGACGGGCTATACAATCAATTTGCGCAGGAGAGCTTCCGCGTATTTCTGATGCTCTGTTTGCTGAACGGTTTCCAGATGGTTTCGGGCATATTCTTCCAGGCGCTTGGCAAGCCGGTGAAGTCGGCCGTCATAACGCTTTCGCGGCAGCTTTTGCTGCTGGTGCCCGCCATGCTCATATTGCCCAATTTTCTAGGCGTGGAGGGCGTGCTGTGGGCGGGCCCGGTGGCGGACGGTATAGCCTTCCTAATAGCGCTCTTACTGGCCATAGGCGAAATGAAGCACCTGCGCACCATAATACCCAAACAAAAAGAGCCAACGCTATGCACAGAGCAAGCCTAGGCAGACTGTCAAAAAATTTCGACAAGCTGAAAAAAAGGAGGACTCAATCCTCCTTTTTGTTTTCGCTTTCCTTCTTGAGCCGCTCAAATTCCTCGAAGGCTATCTTCTGATCCAGCAGCTTTATTTTTTCGTTTTGCTGCGATATCTGTATGGACATCAGGAATATCTTTAGCAGTAATATCGCTATAATGAAGAGCAATATAAAGTTGAAGGGCGTTTGTATGCCTATCAGCGCAGACAGAAAGGTGGATATTATGGGGAACACGGCCAGCACTATCAAAAGCACGGCAAACACTATCCAAAATATGGAGTCCACAATGCTCATTTTGGAAGCGCGTATCTTGGCCAGCACGTAAACCAGCACCAGCACGGAGATCACTATCATCGTTATTCTAAGCTCTAAGGGCATCAGTCTCCACTCCCCTTCCTGAAGAAGTGTATAAACACCAGCGAAATGCACATGCGCAGCATGAAAAACACGGAGCGCCCGAATGTGAAATAGCTCATGCCCTGCGTGCGCTCGTTCATTTCCACCTGCAATTCGGTAAGCTTGGCGCCCCGCCGCACGAAGTACGCCCAGGTGTCTGGCTCTGCGCCGCAGTTGGGATTTTGCGCTATCTGCTTCATTATATTGCGCCGCACCATGCGCAGACCCGAGGTGGGGTCGGTGAAGCGGACGCCCGTGGTCAGTTTGAAGAAAAAGCTTATTATTCTGCTGCCCGCCATGCGCAGGCCGCCGCCCTTCTTCTTATTGACGAAGCGCGAGCCTATCACCACGTCATAGCCCTCGCGTAGTTTTTCAAGCAGCAGGGGCAGATATTCGGCGTTGTGCTGGCCGTCGCCATCGAAGGGGACGGCGGCGTCGTAGCCGTTTATATAGGCGTATTTCATACCCGTCTGAAAAACGCCGTCCAGCCCCAGATTCACGGGCAGGGATATGCAGGGATAGCCTTTTTTTCGGCAGATCGCCGCCGTTTCGTCCTTGGAACCGTCGTCTATCACGACATAGTCAAAATCCGGGCAGTGCTCCGTGAGGTCGCGCACCACGGCTTCAATGCTCAGCTCTTCGTTGTATGCCGGTATGAAAACCAAAAGCTTCAAGAAATATCCTCCCAATCCATCCTTCTATTGCAGTATAAATGTCGCCGCCGCTTTTTGCAAGCCGTGATAGCGTTTTACAATTGCTTCGTTTGAATGTATAATAGTTTAACGATAAAAAACAACAGGAAGTTCCACAAATGACGCAAACTGACGGTAAAAAAAACGTATCATTGGTAAGCAGGCTGGGCTCCGCCGTACCTAGGAGCTATTTGAAGCACCGCCTGCTGCTCATAATAATAATGGCCGTACTGGTGCTGGGCTATGTTTTCATATTCATGCCGCGCACGGATTTTTCGGACACGGCGCAGGGCGCTAAAAGCACGACGTGCGAGCTTACGGCGGGCAGCTATGCCACGCAGGAGGTCACGCTTTCGGGCGGCACGCTAAAGAGCCTGCTAATAGACCTTGACACATATTACCGCCGCAACGTTGCCGAGTATACCGTGGAGGTTTTCCGCGCGGACGGCTCCCCGCTCACCGAGGCGGACGGCAGCCCGGTGAAAAAGGTTTTCAACGCGGATAAAATGGCGGACGGCGTACCCTTCGGCGTGTCCCTTCCCCCGCAGGCCGTAGGCGCAGGCGAAACGTTGACCGTGAAGATAAGCACTGATCAGGCTCAGCCAAATCGCGCGCTTGGTCTCGTGGTGAAAACAGGCGGCAACACCCCGCCCGCGCAGGTTTGGACAAACGGACACGCGGAGGCTCTTTCGGGCAGCCTCAGCATACAGGCCGGTTACGACAGCTTCAGCAAAAACGCCGTGGCCATAGCGGTTGTTTTGGTCATAGCGCTGGCGCTGGCAATACTGTTTTGGGGCGATAAGCTGCACCTTAACGCGCTCATACTGCTGCTCACTTTCGGCGTGATGTTCAGCCTGGTAACGCCCGTGTGGGACACGCCGGACGAGGGCGTGCACAACGCTTCGGCCGTGCTTTTATCGGAAGGCCAGCTGACGGCGGCGGGCGGCGAGATACCGGACAGCTACGAGGAAATAAAGCAAAACAACATGAAGCCGCTCACAGAGCAGACGCTCTTGGGAACCGCGCAGCAGCAGGCGCGCGAGCATACCTCCTGGGGCGGTGGCAAGTTTTTCTTGGGCTTTATTCCGCAGGCTTTGGGAGTGGGCATTGCAAAGCTGCTTTCTTTGGATATGGCCGCCTACTTCTATATGGGCAGGATATTTAACGCCATTGCCTATGCGCTGCTGGCGTTCTTTGCCATAAAAAGAGTTAAAAAATTCCAGATATTCTTCGCGGCGGTGTCGCTTTTGCCCATGAGCCTAATGATAGCCGGCTCCTACAACCCGGACGGTGTTACCTACGGGCTGGGGCTGCTACTTTGCGCCGAATTCACCAACATGTGCTACGACAGGGTGCGCAGTATAGACTGGCGGCAGATGCTTGTGTTCGGCGTGATAGCCGTTCTTTTGGTCATGAACAAATACACGCTGGGGCTTTTGTGCCTGCTGCCGCTTTTTATACCCGCCTCAAGGTACGTGAACAAAAAGACAAAGTGGCTGATCGGCCTGGGGATACTGGCCGCCTGCTTGATAGGCGCGCTGGGCTTGGTGCTGTGGCAAAACAGCGGCTCGGCCGGCACCTCCTCCCTCACCGGAGATGTGAACAGCCAGGGCGCCAGCATGACGGCTCAGCTTTCCTGGATACTTTCCAACCCATCCGCCGCCTTCTCCGTCTATTCCAAAACCATAGTGGGCAATTTGGGCGACGATCTTATGCAGCTCTTTACGATCGGCCAGCTATCCTACGATGTGTACGGCATTTTCATGCTGATATACTTTGGTTTCCTCGCCGTTGTGGCCTTCGGCTACGCCCGGCAGGACTACCGCGAGGAGCTGTGCGAGCTTAACGTTTCGCTTTCGCTCGTAACGCGCGGCATGGTGCTTTTGGCAATACTGGGCACCATAGTTTTGACATACGTAGCGCTGCACCTCACGTGGACGCCCGTGGGTGCGGACACCATCCTCGGTGTGCAGGGCAGATATTACGTACCGCTTTTCGCGCTGCTGCCCTTCATCGGTCAAAACAGCTGGCCGCGTGTAAAGGAAGACGCATACAAAAGAAGCCGAATAAATATTATGTTTGTGGCGGCTTTGATAGCGGCCATAACTCTTATAACAACATTGCTAAAGTACTATTGAGTCAAAAACAGCCAAATGTATCTTTATACTTAAAATACTATGTTTAACTATACTGTTTACTGTTGATATTTAATATATCATATGTTATTGTATAGTTTGTAAATAGGGTATGATATACAAAAAGTAATCATTGGAGGATATTATTCTATGAGTGAAGCTCAAAACAATAATCAGAATGACGGCGAGAGTCGTCGCATGAACATGAACGACGTCACACGGAAAATCACAAAGGGGAATAAAATCGCAGGAATAGTAGTTTCTATCATAATGATAGTGCTGGGCATACTGTTCATTGTAAGGCCGCTTATTACTGACGTTATTGCAACATATATAGCTACGGCAGGCTTCGTAGTTTTCGGAATATTCCAGATAGTGGCCTATTTCAGAACTCCGGCCGATATTCGTAACGGATGGGCGCTTGCCAACGGCATAATTTTTGTTGTGATGGGCGTAATATTGTTTGCTAATGACGCGGCAAGCATGCTTGTAACATTCACCTATCTGCTGGGATTCTTGGCTCTTTTCAATGGTATTACCCAGATCACCAGTTACGCAGCATTTAAAAAATCCGGCACGGAGGGCAGCGGCTGGGTGCTGGCTAGCGCCATAATAAACATAATACTTGGTATATTCTTCTTGATATCTCCCTTTGCGGCGGCATGGGCCATAGCGTACGTGCTGGGCATATACCTCATAGTGGGCGGTGTTGCGCTGTTCGCGGAATCGGCCTCCGGCCACCACGCTCACAAGGCGTAAGGCGAGAGCGCTACATAAAAATAGTTAGCAAACAGCGGGCGAGCGCCTTTTGCGCGAGCTCGCTGTTTTTATATGTTTTAAATATGGCGCGTGGATAGTATAATTGAATGTAGCGCAAGGGCGCGAAAAAGGATTGTCGCATGTACATAAAAAGCATAAGGCTCACAAACTACCGCAACTATGAAAAGCTGAACCTTGCGGGCATAACAGCCGGCACGCAGTTTGTGCTGGGCAAAAACGCGCAGGGCAAGACGAACCTCATAGAAGCCATAAATATATGCGCCAACGGAAAATCCTTCCGTGTGCAGAGCGACGCAAAGACCATACGCCACGGCGAGGCCTGCGCCTATATATGCGTGGAATACGAGCGCGCGGGCAGGAGCCACACCATTGAGGCGCTGGTGGAAAAGAGCCGTAAGAGCTTCAAGGTGGACGGGCTGCCCGTAAAAAACATAAAGGATATGCTGGGAAACCTGCTGGTGGTGGTGTTTTCGCCCGAGGATATAAAGACGGCGAAGGAATCGCCCGGGCTTAGGCGCGCCTTTTTGGACGGCGAGATATCCAAGATACGGCCAAGCTATGTGGACGCGCTAAAGAAATATTCGTCCATAATAGCGCAGAAAAACGCTCTTTTGCGGCGGCGCAGCCCGCAGGCGGCGGACATGCTGGCCGCCTACAATGCGCAGCTGGCCGGATACATCAAAATAATACTCAAAAACCGCATAGCCTACGTGGCGCGGCTAAACGAGGCCGTGGCGGCCACGCAGGCGGCCATATCGGGCGGAAACGAGGCGGTGGAGATACGCTACCGGCCGGGCATAAGCCCGGACGACATCCCCGGCCAGCTGGAGCGCCTCATACCGCGCGAGATAGAGGATATGTCGGTGCAGACCGGCCCGCACCGCGACGACCTTGAAATGCGCCTTAACGGTGTGGATATAAAGGGCTTCGCCTCGCAGGGACAGCTTAGAACGCTCATGCTGGCAATAAAGCTGGCCTGCCTCAACATACTGGAGGAAAGCTCCGGCCACAGGCCCATACTTCTTTTGGACGATGTGCTCTCCGAGCTGGACGACGCGCGCGCGCAAAACCTTCTCAAGGAGCTGCACGGTATACAGTGCTTTATAACCGCGGCACAGCCCGTAGAGGCCAAAGCCGCTGATGCCGCCGTTATGTGGGTAAAAAATGGTGTGGCGCAGCTTAAAAATTTATAAAAACCTTTCTTATTATATATACATATGCTATAATATATACACGGAAACTGGGGGCGTTTCGCCCCGCTTTTTTGTAGGCCGTTGGTGCCCGCAAAGGCGCGGGAGCCGGCATATATTCTTGGACACACGGGAGGGACTTGCGTGATATTGCACCTTGGAAGCGACTGCTTTGTCACCACTGGCAGCATTTTGATGATACTGGACTATGAAGAGGCTGTGAACAACAGAGACACCAGCCTCTTTTTGAAGGCATTCAGCAGGGTTTCGGTGGATAGCGCGGCAGAGCCTAAATCCATAGTTATAACCGAAGATATGGGCGTGCGGCGTATGTACCTTTCGCCCATATCGCACAAAACACTGCTCAAGCGCAGCAGAAACAATTGCGCGGGGCTGGTATGATAGGAGAGTTTTTTTATGCAACACGAACATGAACACGAACAGTATGACGAGAGTCAAATTCAAATACTTGAGGGGCTGGAGCCGGTGCGAAAGCGCCCGGGCATGTATATAGGCTCCACAGACCTCAGGGGTCTGCACCACCTCATATATGAGATAGTGGACAACTCTGTAGACGAGGCCATGGCGGGCTATTGCGACGAGGTGGACGTGATACTAAACGCGGACGGCAGCGCCATAGTTTCTGATAACGGGCGCGGTATACCCACGGGCATGCATCCGCAGGCGGGTATGTCCACGCTGGAGGTGGCGCTCACCATGCTGCACGCGGGCGGCAAATTTGGCGGCGACGGTTACAAGGTTTCCGGCGGGCTGCACGGCGTGGGGCTTTCTGTAGTGAACGCGCTTTCTTATAAACTGGTGGCCATAGTGAAGCGCGAGGGCAACGAGCACCGTCAAGAGTTTTCGCGCGGGGAACGCAAGGGCGATATGAAGGTGGTGGGCACGTGCGAGGACACGGGCACCATAATTCAGTTCTGGCCGGACGAAACCATCTTTGAGGACGTGAATTTCGTTTACGATACGCTCAAGAGCCGGCTGCGCGAAATGGCCTTTTTGAACGCGGGCATAAAAATAACGCTGGTAGATCGCCGCGGCGGCGGAGAGGAAAAAAAGCACGTCTTCCATTACGACGGCGGCATAGTTTCCTTCGTGGAATACCTCAACAAAAACAAGAGCCCGCTTTTTGACCGCCCGGTATACTTCACCGCAACAAAGGGCACGTCCATAGTGGAGGTGGCCATGCAGTACAACGACGGCTATCAGGAGAACATTTTCTCCTACGCAAACAATATATCCACCCACGAGGGCGGAACGCATCTGAGCGGCTTTAAAAACGCTCTCACGCGCGTCGTGAACGATTACGGCAAGAAATACAAAGTGATAAAGGACAACGAACCCGCGCTCACGGGCGAGGATATACGCGAGGGGCTTACGGCAATAATAAGCGTAAAGCTTACCGACCCGCAGTTTGAAGGACAGACCAAAACAAAGCTTGGCAACTCGGGCATGCGCTCGCTGGTGGATTCCACCGTGGTGGAGGGGCTCACCGCCTTTTTGGAGGAGCACCCGCAGACCAGCCGCATCATAATAGACAAGTGCCTCACCGCGCGCAGGGCGAGGGAAGCCGCGCGCAAGGCGAGGGATCTCACCCGCCGAAAGACGGCGCTTGAGACCGCGTCGCTGCCCGGCAAGCTGGCCGATTGCAGCGAGAAGGACGCCTCCAAGTGCGAGATTTTCATAGTGGAGGGAGACAGCGCGGGCGGCTCGGCCAAGCAGGGACGCGACCGCCGCTTCCAGGCCATACTGCCGCTTAGGGGAAAAATACTGAACGTGGAGAAGGCCAGAAGCGACCGCGCACTCGCCAACAACGAGATAAAGGCCATGATAACCGCCTTCGGCGCGGGCATGGGCGACGATTTTGACGACAGCAAGCTGAGATACCACAAAATAATCTGCATGACGGACGCGGATGTGGATGGCAGCCATATAAGAACGCTTATGCTCACATTCTTCTACCGCTATATGCGGCCGCTCGTGGAAAAGGGCTACGTATACATCGCCCAGCCGCCGCTCTATAAGGTCAGCAAGAAGGGCACGGAGGATAAATACCTCTACGAGCCGGAGGAGCTTGATGCCTACATGAGAGAGCTTGAGGCGCAGGGCGGCAACGCGGTACCTACGGTGCAGCGTTATAAGGGTCTTGGCGAGATGAACGCCGATCAGCTGTGGGACACCACGATGGACCCTGACAAGCGCACGCTGCTGCAGGTGAAGATGGAGGACGAATTCGAGATAGAGGAGACCTTCAGCATACTCATGGGAGACAGCGTGGAGCCAAGGCGCGAGTTTATAGAAAAGAACGCCAAGCTGGTTGAGAATCTGGATGTATAAGGCTCTTTGAGCTGTATACATTAATTAATAATTAAAAATTAATAATTAAAAATGAATGAGTCCGCTTCGCGGACAATTATATTAAATCATCGCCGCAGGCGATACAACAATTATTAATTCTTCATTCTTAATTCTTAATTATTTTTAGGAGGTTGTTTTGGAAACAGCGGAAAAATTCAATGGCCATATAGTGCC
>CAYXFB010000034.1:0-27195 GCA_964464145.1 uncultured Christensenella sp. | reverse complement strand
GCACCAGCAAAACAAAGAAAATCCACCGATATTATCGCTGCGTGAACACCAAAAAGCGAAAGACCTGCGACAAAAAAGCGGTTAAAAAGGATTGGATCGAGGATTTCGCAATTGCGCAGATCATGGAGGCGCTGATGAACGATCAGGAAATAGAGCGGCTGATCGACGCGCTGATGGAATTGCAGGAGCAGGAGAATACAGAACTGCCGTTGCTTCAACGCCAGCTTGCGGAAACGGAAAAGGGGATACAGAATCTTTTGGATGCGATTCAGCAAGGATTGCTCACCGCCTCTACCAAAAAGCGGCTTGACGAGTTGGAGGAAGCAAAGGACAAGCTGGAAAAAAGCATTGCGCAGGAGCAGCTTCAAAGGCCGACGCTGACGCGGGAAAAGATTGCGTTTTTCCTCTCAAGATTCCGCGATATGGATATGTCGAATAAGGAGCATAGGCGAAGGCTTGTGGACAGCTTCATCAATGCGATCTACTTATATGACGACAAAGTTATCATCACACTGAACTATAAGGAGGGCGCGAAAACCGTTTCCCTAAAGGATATTAAGAGTTCGGATTTATCAGGCGCAGCTACACCAAAGCAAAACCGCACCCGTGTCCAATAGGAGACGGGTGCGGTTTTTTTGCGCTTTCTGAAAACAGATTGTTCCAATAATGTTACTCTATTCCAAACAGTTTCAAAAACTTTTGCCAGAAAGTAGTCTCCACCACTGACGCCGCTTCGGTGCTATCCGGCGTCTGCACTGTGATTGCATCCGTCTTGATCGCGAATTGTACGGAAGCAATGTTTGTGTTTTTATCCGAGACGAAAGACATTGTCTTCGCATTGCCGCCCTCTATTGCAGACAGAGCCTCGTTTATTTTTTCATCGGCAGTAGTGTCCATACCAGAGACCTGATCCCGCATCTCGCTTGTGCCGCCCGCAAGTTCAGACGTTCCCTCGCATAGTGTGATCAACCCGTCATAAAGGCTCTTGGTGCCCGCATTCAAAGCTCCGGCACCCTCCTGTAACTCCTTACTTCCTGCGGCCAGAGCGGATATTCCATCCACGACCCGTACATATCCGTCTGAAAGCTGAGATACACCGCCGAAATATGCACGAAGCCCGCCGTCCAGCTTGTCATACTCTGCCACGATCTGATTCACGCCCGCGGTAAGCTCCGCCATCTTGGAAAGCATACCCGTCAGCGTGGTGGCAAGCTCTGAAATTGCCGAGTCAAAGGCCGTGTATTGTGTTTGCAGGGACGAAACACCCGCGTATAGGCTGTCCGCCGCTCCGGAGATACCGCCGAAATAGCTTTCCGTACCGCCTATAGCCGCATTATTGCCGCTGAGTAATGTCGCCACGGATTCAAGCTGACCTATTTGGGATCGCAGCTGTTCGGCCAGCACGGCCTGTGCGGGATCGCTTTCATCCAGCGAATTGATCATGGCCTGTATGGAAGCGATCTGCGCCCCGATATCCGAAGCGGCCTGCGCGTTTCCCGCTTTAAGTGCGTCTATATCCAAACCGTTTTGAGCCAGCGTGTTTTTGTACTGCGAGTAGCTGAGGGCGCTTTGCAAAGCTGCGGCGCCATCAGACAGCTGCGTTAAACCGTCCTTTATTGCCGCGGAAGATTTTGTAAGAGCGGAGATCTGCTCTTGCGAAACCGATATGGACTGAAGCGCCGTCTGTATTTGCGACAAGGCCTCCTTTATTTTAGAGGAGCCGTCAATCAAAGCGCCTGATTGCGCGGTTAGCTGATTTAGGCCCGCCTGCACTGAAATGATACCCGCCTGTAGATCGGATATGCCGTTACTCAAGCTATCCGTTCCGTCCTCAAGAGCCGCCGCTCCGTCCGTAACCTCGGAGCCGCCGCTTTTAAGAGAGACCGTGCCCTTCCGCACCGAAATCGCGCCGTCATCCACCTTTACAGTGGCGTCTATCAGCTTGCCGATCTCATCCATCAATTCCTGATCGTCAAAATCCACATCCAAGCTCAGCCGAACACCGTTGATAGTAACAGCATCCATCTCAAAATCCGCTACATCGGCGGTAATGACCGTATCGATACCTTTTCCGGGCAGTATCGTATACGAAAGCTGTTTCTTGCTGCCCACATTCGCGACGGTGGCATCTTGAGCTGCAATATTTGCACAGCTGTCCGAATCCAGCAGGAAGGTGGCCTGCAACGCGTAATCCTCAAAGAAGCTTCCCTGGCAGGCTGCGTTTTTGCTCACTTGGAAGCGTATGTCAAGCTTGCCGCTCTTTCCGGCGATTTCTGCGGGCGAATATTCCCTTCCGTCCAGAAAGTAGCGAATGGAAATATTCCAAGGCATGGGTGTGGATGCGTCCATTATGCCCTCGTAATACGCTTTTTCCGATTGATCGGAAAAGGTTATGGTATCGCCGCTTTGATTTATCGGCGTTTCGGAGGTCAACATTTTTACCTCTTTATAGTTGCCGTAATCGGTAATGTTTCCGCCCGCAAAACTGTTTACAACATAGACACCATATGCCGCTCCGTTTCCGTCCATTACCACATAAATCACTTCTTCTTTTTGGCTTATATCCTCTGCGGCAAGCGCAGGGGACGCAACGCCTATAACCATTATTGCTGCCACCAGTGCAGCACACCACTTTGTATACTTTTTCATTTGCTTGAAACCTCCTTACTTTCTTTTAAAAAATTTGCATTACGTGTTGTTTTATTTATAAATCCGTCAAATATATACAGCAGCCCCGGAAGGGCGAACATCACCACTAAGAGTGAACACAGTGTGCCATAACCCAGGAAATACCCCAGTTGAGATAAAACCCCGTGCGATGAAATCATACCCAGCAGGAAGCCTATTGCGGTGAGCGCGCTGCCCGATGTGAGTATAGATACCGTGCACGCCGAAACCGTCTTTTTAATGGCTTCCTTTTTCCCCATACTTTGTCGAAACTCCTTGTAGCGGTCGGTAAACAATATTGCGTAGTCCACCGTCGCCCCAAGCTGTATAGAGCTTATGATAAGGTAAGAGATATAGAATATCGTAGAGCCGTTAAAATATGGAATAGAGAGATTGATCCATATAGCAGTTTCAATTGCCAATACCAGCAGCGCGGGAATAGAGATAGATTTCATTGCAAAAAGCAGCACCACAAACACCGCCGCAATCGCAATCAGGTTGACCTTCACCATATCCGCGGTGATCGTGTTCATCAGGTCATAGGTGCTCACGCCCTCACCCGCCAGGTAATAAGAATCCGGATAATACTTGTTTGCAATGCCCCGAACCTGCTCTACCAGCGAAAAAGCTTGTTCGCCCTCATAGTCCACACCAACGGAGATAACCATTCGGCTGTAGTTTTCAGATACCAGCTTGGAGAGCGTATTGCTGTCCACATATTCGGTGGGCACCTCCGGGCCGGCAATATCTACATAAGAAATTATATCTGTAACATTCTCAAGCTTGTGCAGCCCATCAGAAAGCTGCTTTTCCGTTGCGGTGCTGCCTTTTGGCACCATCAGCACATAGGTGTCGCTTTTTCCGAAGGCATCTTCTACAGCCTTGGCGTCCGCCCCCGGCTGCGTTTCCGTGCCGAAAATATTAGAAGCGCCGTAGTAATAGTCATTACTGTTGGAGGCGAGAAAAGCGGGAACTATAAGCAGTGCAAATATACACGCCACGGGTACCATAAAACGGCTCACAACCTTGCCAAATTTCTTAAAGCTGGGCATAAATGGCTTGTGACGGGTTTTGTCTATAAGTTTATAGGTGCAAAGGATAAGGCAGGGCGAAAAAATAAATACTGTAATCAAGCTGATTGCTATACCTTTTGCCAGCGCCAGCCCCAGATCTGGTCCAATTCTAAACTGCATGAGACATAGAGCTAAAAATCCTATAACAGTGGTGAGTCCGCTGGATAAAATAGACGAGGTGGACTTGCACAATGCCTGCACCATAGCTTCTTTCGGGTCGGAATACTGCTTGCGGCATTCTGCGAAGCGATGCAGCAAAAACACGGAATAATCAAGCGATACCGCAAGCTGCAAAATATTGCCCGCCGCGTTTGTAACAAAGGAGATTTCGCCAAATATAATATTGGAACCCGCGTTTATCAATATGGCTACTCCCAAACTGCCCAGCACTATTATAGGTTCCAGCCATGAAGTGGTTGTGAGCATAAGCACAATCAGCACAAAGATCACGGCTATTACGGCAATTTGCGATACTTCCGTAACTGTGCTTTGCGTAGCTACGGCTGTGGAAACGGCATTTCCGGTCATAGCGTTTTCGTCCCCTATGACGCTGCGAATCTCGTTTACCGTTTCCGTTAAATGGTCGCCGGTGTCAAGTGTTAGTGTAAAGAGCGCCGTGTTATCTTTATAATAACTTTCCACAGCATCCGTATCCATCGTTTCTATGGGTGCCGCGATATCTTGAGCATCGTCAAGCCAGGTGACGTCTGTAACACCGTCTATAGAAAGAAGGCGCTCCTTGTATGCTAATGCCTGCGGCAGAGAAACATTGTGTATCATCACGCGGGCGTTGGGAATACCGCCCTCAAATTCGTTTTCCAGCATGTCAATTGACACGGTGGATGCTGTATCCTCCGGCAAATAATCGTTCATTTCGTAATTTACCGAAACAAGCGGCTTGCATATAGCAAAAAATACCGCACATATTATAAACAAAACCAGTATGATCTTTCGATGTTTTACAATTCCTCCATAAAATTTTTGCATTTGTTTTATTCTCCTTTTATCGCAGTACCGGTAATATAAAAAGTATTATCGGGGCAATGCAGCGTTAAGCAGACTGTTTTTTCGTCCGCATAACCTTGCGCAACAAACGGTATGGTGCGCACCAGGGTGATCAGCTCGCCTTTGAGCGCATACACCCCGTCTTGGGCAACCGTTCCTACAACAGGGTTTTCGTGTCCAAGTATCTTGAGAAAGCCGTTTATTTTTTCCTGCTTCTTGTTAACGCGCAATTGACCTTTTCTATTGCCAATTTGTGTTCTCATAATTACATCATATGTATATTCCATAATATCTCCTCCCTGCTTTCTTTAATGAGAGAATACCGCCATATTTAACCGGGTTCAACGGTCAATACTACCGCGTTTGGGTAAAAACCGGACAACCACAGCCCCTTTGATGGGCAAATCAGATACAAATACTCTATTCTGCGTCAGCTTATACTAAGTTTTTAATCGCAAAGTAGTATTACTCTTAGTTGACCATTGAATTGCCTTATGGGCAACTGTATAATAAATTTTATAAAGGAGTATCGTATGGAACACAAAGTTACAACACTGAACACCAAAAGGGCGTTGGCCGCAACTCTAAAGAAATTGATGACCGAAAAGGCGCTTTCCAAAGTTACGGTCAGCGAGATCGTCAAGGAGTGCGGTGTCAATCGAAAAACTTTTTACTACCACTTTGAGGACGTTTCCTCCCTGCTGGTATGGATGCTGGAGCAGGAGGCCGTAGAGGTAATCAAGAAGTTTGATCTGCTGGTGGATTGCGAAGACGCCATATCGTTCGTTATGGATTATGTGGACGCGAACCAGCACATACTGAATTGCGCGTTCGATTCCCTGGGGCGCGAAGGGCTTAAAAAGTTTCTGTATTCTGATTTTATTGGAATCTTAAAGGCGACAATAGACAATGCCGAACGGGAGCTCGGCCTCTCGGTAACGGAGGATTACAAGCGCTTCCTCTGCGATTTTTACGCCGAAGCGTTGGCGGGCACACTGATTGAATGGTTCCGCACACCGGGCAAACCAGACCGGGAAAAAACGCTGCGCTATCTTACGACGGTGCTGCGCACCACCCTGCCGCAGGCGTTATATGCGGAGGGGAAGAAAAGATAACATTTCGATAACCTTTTTGATACATTATAATGATAAACTATCCTTGTATGAAAGCGAGGTCATTATCATGCCAAAAAACAGGATCGCTGTTGTGGAGGACGATATCGCCATAGCGGATGCGATAGCGGTGAACCTGCAATATTCCGGTTATGATTATGCCGTGTTTCACGACGGGAGGGCGGCGGCCGATTCTTTGGCGGGGGATCACTCCTATGACATTGCGCTGCTTGATATAATGCTGCCCGGTATGGATGGTTTTACCCTTTTAGAACATATGCAAAAATTTAACATACCCGTTATATTCCTGACGGCAAAAAGCGATACGCCTTCAGAGATAAAGGGTCTGCGAGATGGCGCGGAGGATTATATCATAAAACCCTTCGATGCGCTCACGCTGCTCGTACGCATTGAAAAGGTGCTGGCGAGGACGGGCAAGCTGGACAAGGTTTTGCGGGTGCGGGACATAACAATAGATTTGGAAGAACATTCCGTATCAAAAAACGGCGCGATGGTAGAGCTGAAGCCTTTGGAGTTTGAGGTGCTGGTTTTGCTGGCAAAGCATAAAAGGCGGACCATACCGCGCGAGCGGATGCTGAACGAGATATGGGGCATAGATTTTTACGGGGGAACCCGCACAGTGGATGTTCAAATAGCAAACATAAGAAAAAAGCTGGAGCTGGGCGAAGCGATCAAAACCGTGCCGAAATACGGATATCGTTTGGAGGACTGAAATGAGGCTTTGGCAAAAGATATCCGCCACAAGCATAGCCGTATTGCTGCTGGTGGTGGCTGTTTGCGGTGTATTGCTGCTGGCGAACGCGCGTGACACCATGCTTTCCATGACGCGCGAGCAGGCACAAACGCGACAGACAAACCTGCGGATCTCCTTCGAGCAGATGGCGGGATACTATGCGCAGGAAACTGACGAGCCAGCGGTAAAGAGATCTTTGGTAGAATACTGTTTTCGTCAGTTTGCGGATGATAGCTCTGTGCTGATAAATAACGGCGAAACGATTTACTCCGAAGTGTCCGTGCGGCCAGAACAGTGGTTAAATGTCAATACTACCGAAAACAACTCACAGAGCACATGGGAGGGCGAGATATCGGGTCGCAATGTTTTGATCGTGGGCGGCAGAGCCATTGTTCATGCGGATGAATATCTTGTCTATGAGGTCAAGGACATCACGCCCGTGTACGGCATCATTGCGGATATGGCATGGCGCTTTGTGATGATTTGCGGCACGGGTATAGCGGCCGGAGCGCTGCTCATAATATTTCTGGTGCGCCGCGCCTCAAAGCCGCTTGTTGAGCTGAAAAAGGCGACGCACGACATAGCCCGGGGCAATTATTCCAAACGGTATGATGTTCGATCTAAAGATGAAATCGGCGAACTGGCGTTCGATTTCAACACTATGGCGGACGCGGTGGAGCTTCACGTTGAAAAGCTCAAAGATACCGCGCAAAGGCAGCAGCTTTTCATAGCAGGCCTAACACACGAATTCAAAACGCCCATGACCGCCATGATACTGCACTCGGAAACCTTACTCACAACAGATATAGGCAGAGAGGAGCAGGAGATCGCGCTGGCGCATATACACAGCCAGTGCAAATGGCTTGAGAGGCTAACCCAAAAAATGCTGCGGCTCATCACTCTGGATGAAGCCATAAAAAAGCGGAGCGAAGATGTTTGCGCGCTGCTGGAGGATGTGCGCGAAAGCACTGCGGCAAGTATGGCGAAGCGCCAAACCCCGCTCCATATTCGCTGCGAGGCGGGGCGGCTTGACATGGATAGCGACCTTATGAGATCGCTGCTCATAAACTTGGTGGATAACGCCTCCAAAGCCTCGGTGCCCGGCAGAGCGATATATTTGCGCGCAAGCGGCAATATAATAGAAATATACGATAGGGGCGCGGGCATACCGCCGGAGGAAATAGGCAAGGTGACGGACGCTTTTTATATGGTGGATCGTTCGCGCAGCAAGGCTAAGGGCGGCAGCGGCCTAGGCTTGGCGCTGGCGCAAAAAATCGCCGAGGCGCACGGCGCGGAGCTGGTTATAAAGAGCGAATTAGGCGAGGGGACTACGGTGAAAATAATATTCCCGCGATAACAAAAATATAACGTTTTGGCAATGATTTTATATGGCCGGATATGAGATCATAAAATAAAAACGAGGTTTACAGTATGAAAAAAATCATTGCGATAATGATTGCCGGGTGCCTGATTCTGACGCTTGCGAGTTGCCAAAAAACGCCCGAGAAGGATATCGTGGTCAGGAAGAATCTTGACAATCTGGCCGATCTTGCGGTTCAATCGGAAAAGTCTGCGCCGGAGGAGGGCGGCCAGCCTTCCGGCAGCGCGAAGCTCGTTGTGCCTGAAAAGCTCAAGATAGAGCTTTCGGACGAAAAGGGAAATCTAAAAATACACGTGGATGCGAACATTGTTGCGCCGGACACGGATGTGCTTCCCACCGTGCGTGTGGGTATGAGAAGATTTACCGAGGAGGACGCGCGCAACCTGTACGAGCTTTTGATGAGCGATATGGAAACCATTTCAAACGATTCAGCCAGTACCAGCGGACAAATGCTGAGGATCGTGAAGCAGTTGACAGAGCAAAAGGAAGCGGGCAAGCTGGATAAATATGAATCTATGGCGGAGCTGGACGCGGCTATTGCCGAGGCAAAGCAGGGGGCGGCCAAGTATCCCGATAAATACGAGCGCACCGAACCGGAATTTTCATTCAAGCCCATAGGCGGCGGGCCGGACAAACAAACAGGAGAGGGCGAAATAATGATCCGTGCTACCACGGATGATGTATCTGTTGCGGAGTTGATAATAAATAACGCTCCGGAGGATATTGGAACAAGCAGGACGGAATTTTACCGCAGCTTCGATGATTTTGCGGCATATAGTGGCGTGATAGTAGGGGACATATACAACGATTTTTCCACCCATACCGAAAGCCCCTATTTTGCACCGCCGGAGATAGACGAGCAATCGGCAAAGAAGGTGGCGGAGGATGCTGTAAAGCGCCTTGGGCTGGCTGATTTCGTATGCACCGGAATCCGACTGGGAGCGTTATATGATGCGATTGTAGACGCGGAGGACGCGACACGAAACGGTCTGTATGAATTTATGTTCACGCGGCAGATAAACGGCGTACCCATAAATTACACGGATGATACCGGAAACCAATTCGACGGAGATGTTAATGCATTTGCTAGGCCGTGGATGTACGAGAAAATACGTATTTTTGTGGACGACGCGGGCATAAGCTGCCTCGTGTGGAATTCGCCCTACGAGGTAAAGGAAATAGTTGCCGAGAATACTGCCATGCTAAATTTTGACGAGATACAGAGCATTTTTGAAAAAATGATACCTATAGTGGATAATGGTTATGGTTCTTACGGAGAAGATGCGCCGATCGATGTGTACATCACCGAAGCCCGACTGGGGCTTATGCGCGTGACCGAGCGAGATATCGGCTCCAGCGGCCTGCTTGTTCCCGTGTGGGATTTCATGGGGTATTTTGAAAGCGAAGGAACGAAAGTAGTGGGAGCAAGCGGCTATGCGTCAATGCTTACGATCAATGCCATAGACGGCAGCATCGTTGACCGCAAATTGGGATATTGAGCCTTTGTGTTTCTAAGGCGACCAGCGGCACATATGCGTTTCGGGCTTTTTGCCCGCCAGGCCGCCATATAGCTTGCCTTAAATCGCCAGCCGTATTATATTTATAAGGCAGTACCGCGCTATTACGGCTTGCTCAAATTGCGCGGTGTTGCCGTAATAAAAGATTTTGCGAGGAGGCATAACATGGAGGCCGTAACATTCAGAAGAGCTACCCTTCTTGACGTGGAGACTTTAGTTGAGCTGAGGCAGCAACAGCTTCAAGAGGATGGCGCCGTGCCCGAATACGACCTAGGGCCGCATCTTGCGGAATATTTTACGGAAAATCTGAATAGCGATGCCTTCGTTTGCTGGCTGGCCGTGCAAGGCCGTGTTATAGCCACGGCCGGTATAGCGTTTTATAAGGTACCGCCCTATTACGCCAACGCAAACGGCCTTATTGGCCAAATAGCCAATGTGTACACGGCGAAGGAGCACAGGCGAAGGGGGCTTGCCAGCGAGCTGTTGAACAGGGTGATAGCGGAGGCGCGGCGCGTGAATTGCACTGCCATAAGGGTTTCCGCGTCTGAAATGGGCAAGCTGCTGTATAGAGCCCACGGCTTCACCGCCAAAACAAATATGTTTGAGTTGAAGCTGTAAAACAATGTTGCGCTAACGGGAGGTCAGTGGATATGGATAAGTTCGAATACTATACATACGTGTATGATACGGAGGGTTTTTGGGGCGGCAAGGTGGATCTTACGCGCTTTCAAAGCGAGCTCAACCAGCTTGGCCAGCAGGGCTGGGAGCTGGTGAGCTGCACCTCCACAAACCAGAGCTACGGTTCATCAAAGAGCGTCATATGCATATTCAAGCGCAAAATAGCATAGTGCCGCTATTTCGCGCTTGAGATGAACCATTATAATGCTTACCTACGCCTGCCGCGCGGCGGGTGTTTTTTTGCGGCTCAGGCGGCCTTACGCTTGTATATACGCACGGCTATTATGTATGCCACAATGAATATGCCGAGGCACCAGGCAAGCGCTATCCATATCTCGTTGCCCACGGGCTGGCCGGATAACAGCGCCCTTATGCTGTCCACAATGGATGTGACCGGCTGGTTTTCCGCGAAGGCGCGCACGGCGGCGGGCATGGTGGCCGTGGGTACGAAGGCGGAGCTTATGAAGGGCAGGAATATAAGCGGGTAGGAAAAGGCGGAAGCGCCCTCCGCGGTGGAAGCCTTGAGCCCGGCTATAACAGCCACCCAGGTAAGCGCCAGCGTGAACAGCGCCAGTATGCCCGCCACGGCCAGCCATTCCAGCACGCCCGCGTTTGAGCGAAAGCCCATCAAAAGCGCTACGCCCACTATCACCAGCAGCGATATAAAGTTTGATACCAGCGAGGTCACCACGTGCCCCCACAGCGCTGCTGAGCCGGAAATGGGCATGGAATGGAAGCGGTCGAATATGCCGCTTTTTACGTCGTTGAACAGGCGGATCGCCGTGTAGGCTATTGCGCTGCCTATAGACATCAGCATTATGCCGGGCAGCATGTAGCTCACGTAATTTTCCTGCCCGGCACCCATCACGCCGCCAAAAACATATACGAACAGCAGCATTATGGCGATGGGCATTATAGTCACGGTGATTATGGTGTCCAGACTCCTGAAAATGTGGCGCATGGAACGCCCCAGCATCACAGACATATCCTTGAAAAAGTGATTACCCATAGCTTCCATTTCAGCTCGCCTCCCTTTTGCCTATTATCGCCAGGAATATCTCCTCCAGCGTGAGCTGTTTTTCCACATACTCCACCTTGGCGGGAGGGAAGAGCTTCTTTAGCTCGGAAAGCGTACCGTTTGCTATTATACGGCCGCCGTGCAATATTGCTATGCGATCCGCAAGCTGCTCCGCCTCCTCCAAATATTGCGTGGTCAAAAAAACCGTGGTGCCGCCCGCCGCAAGCTGGCGTATCTCCTCCCACACCTCCAGCCGCGCCTCCGGGTCCAGCCCGGTGGTGGGTTCGTCCAGAAATATTACCTGCGGCGCGCCTATAAGGCTCATTGCAATATCCAACCGGCGGCGCATACCGCCCGAATATGTGGCCACGCGGCGACCCGCCGCATCCGCAAGACCAAAGCGGCCGAGCAGACCGTCCGCCACCTCGCGCGGCTTTTGCGCATGCCGTAGCTTGGCTATCATGACTAGATTTTCGCGTCCGGTGAGCACCTCGTCCACCGCGGCGAACTGGCCGGTAAGGCTTATGGCCTCGCGTACCTTTTGCGGCTGCTTGCCCACATCATACCCGCACACGCTGGCGGTGCCGCCGTCCGCGCGAAGCAGCGTGGAAAGTATGCGTATCATAGTTGTTTTGCCCGCGCCGTTGGAGCCCAGCAGCGCGTATACCTCGCCGCGCATGACCTCTATATCAACGCCCCTGAGAACCTCGGTGGCCTTGAAGGATTTGCGCAGTCCTTTTATTTGTATCGCCGGTGCTGTCATCTTTGCTGCTTCTCCAATTTTCTCGCTATGTCGCGGTTCATCTTATCCTGCCAGCTTTCGGTGTAGGTGTTGGCGCTTTTCAGAAGCTCCTCACAAAAATCTGCCACGTCCTCGCCCGTCACCTCAAGAACGGTTTTGCCGTCCGCCGCGCCCGCCTCGAAAAGATTTATGAGATCGTAATGTATTTGCAGCATGTCCATTCCGTCGCCGCCCGCGTGCATCCAGGTGTATTCCTGTATTTTCTTGAAAACGTAACGGTAGTCCTCCGGTAGCGCGGCCACGCGCTCCATCTGCTGCTTGTACTCGCGCTTGCCCTCCATTATCTTCTTTATGTTGAAATAATTATCAAAAAACTCAGCCATCAGTTGTCTCCTTCAATTGATTTATTTTTGAGGCCACAAAGCCCCACTTTTCCCAAAACCGCAGCAGCTCGCGCTGTCCGGATTGGTTCAGCGTGTAGAATTTGCGCGGAGGGCCCTTATCGGACGGTTTTTTCTGTATGTCCACCAGCTTGTTTTTCTCCAGCCGCAGCAGTATGGTGTACACCGTACCCTCCACCACATCCGCAAAGCCCAGCGCGTTGAGCCGCCGCGTTATGTCGTAGCCGTAAGTCTCGCCCCGGCTTATTATCTCCAGCACGCAGCCCTCCAGCACGCCCTTCAGCATTTCCGTAAGATTTTCCAAACACCTTCACCTCCGCTACTCCGTATTACCGGGTACTGCTATATAGTAACACACAGTAGCGCCGCTGTCAACAGTGTGCACAAAAAAACGCCCTTCGTTTGTGATGAGCGTTTTTGTACGTTAGCGTCAGTTCAGCTCGTCCAGCGTAAGCTCGTAGCCGGGCAGGAAGTGTTCTATGAAATAATTGAGCTCCGGCATCTGCATCGCTTCCATGGCTGCCCTTATGCGCACCTTGGCTTTTTTGAACTCAGTATTGCCGCTCTTTTCCTCTTCCACGCACTTTATGTATGCGCACAGCTTGTCCGCCGCCTTCAATATACGCTTTGCTTCGGGCGATACGCCGCCCAGCACGTAGGGCGAAATGCGCTCCCGCATGGGCTCTGGGAGCATATCCACCATCGTTTGCTCCGCGTGGCGCTCTATGCGCTTGTAGGCCTGCGTTATGTCCTCGTTGAAATATTTCACGGGCGTGGGCAGGTCGCCCGTTATGGCCTCGCCCGTTTCGTGGTACATAGCGGCCAGCACCACCTCGGACTCGCTCCGATCCGTTCCATAGATCGTGTTGCCAATAATGCACAGCGCGTGCGCTATGATGGAAACGTTAAAGCTGTGCTCCGCCACGTTTTCTTCTATTGTATTGCGCATGAGCCCCCAGCGCTTTATGTGCTTGAGGCGAGACATGTATGCGTAAAAGCTCTTTTTCATATCACTGCTCCGTTCTGAAATATTTGGCTACACCTTCGTAGCATTTCTTTAGCGTGTCGAAATCCTTGTAATTGGAGGAATACACCTCCAGCATCATGCTGCCCGCAAAGCCGGAGGAGCGAAGCGCGGTGCGCATGGCCTCCCAATCCGCTTCGCCCTCGAAGGGGAGGCAGGGCACAATGCCGCGCTCCGCGTCCACGCGGTGGTCGCACAGGTGAACGTGGGCAAGGCGGCTGCCCATATCCGCTATGTAGTCCGTTACCGGAAAGCCGGATTGCGCCGCCTGCTTCATATCCAGCGTGAAATAAAGATTGTCCGTCTTGGCGCGCGCCATTAGCTCGGTAGCGAAGCCGGGCATGTTGTACCAGCACCAGTGGACGTTTTCGTAGCAAAGCTTTACGCCGAAGCCGGCCGCTATCTCGGCAAGCTCGGTGGCGCGCTCCGCCGTGAAGCCTATATCTATGCTGGGCTTGCGCGCTATCTTGAGATGTATGGGCCCGTGAAAAATATATTTTTCCGCACCCAGCGCGCGCGCGGCGTGCAGTACATTTTTGTATATCGCTATGGCCTCCTCGTACTGGCGCGGATGGCGGGCGAAGAGCTGCGGCTCAAACTGCGTGGGCAGCGCGTGTACGGACACCATTTTTATGCCGAACTCGCCGCAGATGGCCGCCAGCTCCGCCGTAAATTCGTCCGTATACTCCATTTGCGCGGAGAAAAACACCTCGGCGCGCTTTACGCCCAGTTCGCCGATCTTGCGCAGGGCTTCCTCGTTTAGCATCCTGCCGAAAAAGCAGGCGGTGGACATTCCAACTTCCATTATATGATTCGCGATACGCGATACCTCTTTCCCAAATATTACCCCGTTGCCATTTTGCGCAGGGTTTCATATAATATAATAGCATAAATAAAATAAAACAGGAAAGCAGGTATCGAAATGTCTTATAAAATAGCCGTGATACGCGGAGACGGAATAGGCCCGGAAATAGCGGAAGAGGGCATAAAGGCACTGGACGTTATATCCCAAAAATACGGACACGATTTTAAATATACGGATGTGGACGCGGGAGGCATAGCCATAGACAAATTCGGCGACCCGCTGCCCGAGGCCAGCCTGGAAGAGTGCAAGGCGAGTGACGCGGTGCTGCTGGCTGCCGTGGGAGGCGAAAAGTGGGACGATATGCCCGTTGATAAAAGGCCGGAAAAGGGCCTGCTGCGCCTGCGCGGCGGCATGGAGCTGTTTGCCAACCTGCGCCCGGCAATAATATACAGCGAGCTAAAGGATGCCTGCCCGCTCAAGGATGAAATAATTGGCGACAAGCTGGACATACTGGTCATACGCGAGCTTACGGGCGACGTTTACTTCGGCGAAAAGGGCGGAGACGATAAGCGCATGTATGACATAATGAACTACAACGACTGGGAGGTGGAACGCATCGCCAAGGTGGCCTTTGGGATAGCCAGGGGGCGCGGCGGCAAGGTGATGAGCGTGGACAAGGCGAACGTGCTGGCGACCTCGCGTCTGTGGCGCGCCGTGGTTACCCGTACGGCAGAGCAATACCCGGACGTGGAGCTTTCCCACATGTATGTGGACAACGCCGCAATGCAGCTGGTGCGCAACCCACGCCAGTTCGACGTTATACTGACGGGCAACCTCTTCGGCGATATACTTTCGGATGAAGCCAGCATGATAACCGGCTCCATAGGGATGCTGCCCTCCGCTTCCATAGGCAGCGGCACGCTGGGAATGTACGAGCCCATACACGGCTCTGCGCCGGACATCGCGGGCAAGGGTATAGCCAACCCCATAGCCATGATACTCTCCTGCGCCATGATGCTGCGGCATTCGCTGGGGCTGGAGACGGAGGCCGCCGCGATAGAGGCCGCCGTGCGGAGCGTGATAGCTTCCGGCCTGCGCACCGCAGATATCGCTTCGGGCGGGGAGTTTGTTTCTACGCGCGAGATGGGTGCTGCTATCGTTAATGCTATACAATAGCCTGCAGGCTTTTTTGAAAGCCTGTGAAAAACGCGCTGTATTGCGCTGTTATTTAGCTTGAACATGGGCTTTCGTTTTGGTTTTTCACCATGGCGGGAGCCTTTTTTTGTACATATCTGTTTAAGGAAGGTAGCCTTGACCGCGTGAGTTGTTTTGGCTACTCTTAAATCATTTTGTTTTTTTATATACAAACCTAAAGAAACCTTAAGAATGCTTGCAACATATGGTATTTGTTTATGTATAAGGTATAATATTATCATGAGGGAAAACGTAATGGATAAACCAACTAAAATACTCTTTGTGGACGACGACCCCGAAATTCGGGAGGTTGTACGCATACTTCTGGAGAGTGAAGGATACGAAGTTGATGAAGCGGCGGACGGCCAGCGGGCAATCGAACTTGTCGGCAATTCGTACGGCCTCGTCATACTGGATATCCTGATGCCAGGCATTGGCGGTTTTGAAGCTTGCGAGCAGATACGCAAAAAAAGCAATGTGCCTATACTCTTCCTAACGGCGAAATCCGGCGAAGATGATAAAGTGCGCGGGCTGGCAGTGGGCGGAGACGATTACCTCGTCAAGCCATTCTCCTCCGTTGAGTTGCTTGCCCGGGTGCAGGCGATGCTACGGCGCTACAAGGAGTACGGCACAGCGGAAGCAAAGTCAGATAACGATATGATCCGTTTTAGTCCCCTCTCAATCAATACAAAGACAAAGGAAGTCAAGAAAAATGATACAATTATAGAATTGACCGATCTGGAGTACGGCATACTGCATCTGCTCATGAAAAGCAGAGGTAAGGTATTCACGGCAAAGGAAATATACGAAAGCGTGTGGGACGACCTTTATTTTTACCAGTCCAACAACACGGTCATGGTACACATACGGAACCTACGAAAGAAGTTGGAAGACGACCCACAGCGACCCAAGCTGATCAAAACCGTCTGGGGAAAGGGGTACTCCGTTGGATAATGCACGAAATAGGCTGGGATTAAAACTGCTCGCCATCACGCTTCTTGCACTCGCCGCAGGTGTGGGAATATATTTCGTGGCGCAGGGTATTATGACTCAGGCAATTAGCGTATATCTCGCTGATGGAACGGTGCAACAGCAGCGGCTGGAGCAAAGCGCGGAATCCTTGCAGGAATATGTGGCCAATCAGAAGGTAGCGCTGACGGATAAAGAGAAGCTGGACACATGGGTAGAGAACGAACGTTACGTCATGCTGCAAATCTACCGCGACGGGCGCGTCATGTATGATTCCACCATGGAGGAAAACATGTCGGACATGGGCATGGCCGGCGGCGACGCAATGCAATGGAAGCAGAGCTTTGCCATCACATTTGCGGATGGAAATGGAGACGCGATCATTTATGGGTTTTACCAAACGCGCGACTACCAAACCGCAACGATCGTATCCGTTATCCTTGGTGCGACCGCCTTCGCTATTCTTTTGCTGGTACTGGTAAGGAGAAAGACGAAATATATCTCGCAATTAAGTGACGAGCTGCACATATTGGAGGGCGGCGACCTAAATTATCAGGTTACCGTGAAAGGAAAGGACGAACTAGCAGATTTGGCGCAGAGCATAGACGATATGCGGATCGCGATGATCGACCGGCAGCAAAACGAGGAACACATGCGGGAAATGAACCGCGAGTTGGTGACGTCGATGTCCCACGACCTGCGTTCCCCGCTAACCTCGCTGATCGGCTACCTTGATATATTGGAGCTTGGCAAATACAAAACCGAGGAAGAAAAAGAGCGATTTCTCAAAAGCAGTCGGGTAAAGGCATACCAGATCAAGGAACTGTCGGACAAGCTGTTTGAATACTTCTTACTGTACGACGAGAAACTGGAAAATCCGAAAACGGAATTGTACGCCTGCTCGGAACTGATGCAAGATTTGATTGAGGCCAATGTGTTCGAGCTCGAAAGCGCGGGATTCCGAGTGGAGTATAAACCGCTGAAAGAATCGTGCAATCTGCGTATGATGGTGGACAAAAGCCTACTATGGCGGGTGTTTGACAATCTGGTTGCGAATATACGCAAATACGCGGACGCGGGTGAAGCCGTGCAGGTGCTATGCAATCAGAATGGGAATGACCTAGAAATCATGCTTGTAAACTACATGAAGAAGGAAAAAACCAAGGCTGCGGGAACAGGTATCGGGCTCAAGCTGGCAAAAAGAATTATTGAGGCTAATCAGGGCAAGTTTTCTTATCGGGAGGATGATAGCAGGTTCACTGTGAACATAATTCTTCACGGCGAGTAAACTGCCCATAACATAAACAGTCTTCCAACAGAGTTAAAGAGGATTTTGAAGTATCTAAAAGGATATATGGTTTTTGTACGCTAAAAACATGAAAGGAGAAACATATGGAATTTGTAAGTTTGGGATTTGCGGCGTCAGTATTTGGCGCAGGGTTGTTGTCTTTTTTCTCACCCTGTATCCTGCCGCTTCTGCCTGTATATGTGGGATATCTTTCCACCGACGATCAGGCCGCAAATACAACAATATATAAAAAGCTTTTTAAGACTCTGGCGTTTGTGGCAGGGTTATCCGTCACATTCTTTCTACTCGGCTTTGGGGCGGGCGCTCTTGGTGAGGTCATCAATAACAGCTACTTCTTCATTGCATGCGGATTGATCGTGTTTGTGTTCGGCTTATACCAATCTGGCGTCATAGATATACCGCTTCTGAACCGCGAGAAAAAGATGGCTGCACCGGCGAACACTAATAAAGGAGCGCTTAGCGCTTTCCTGCTGGGGTTGGTATTCTCTTTCGGGTGGACACCGTGTGTGGGACCCATATTGGGCTCTGTGCTTGGGCTTTCCGCTCAGCAGGGAGGCGCTCTTGTAGGAGGCGGACTGCTGCTAATTTACTCGCTGGGGCTCAGCATTCCCTTCATCGTGTTGACGATGGGCTCTGGATTGCTGCTGGGCAAGGTGAAGAAGCTACACAAGCACCTTCCCAAGATAAAATTGATCGGGGGGATATTGATTGCCGTGATGGGGCTGTATATGGTATTTTCGCAGGTGCATACGCTGGAAACCGTTAAGGCAAATTCAGCAGTGCAGCTGCAAGCACAGGCTGTGGAAGATAGTGGGGAGAACTTTACGTTGCAGGATATAAGTGGCAATACGGTCAGTCTGGCTGATTACCGGGGCAAGCCAGTCTACATCAAGTTCTGGGCTACTTGGTGCCCGATGTGCCTTGCTGGCATAGAGGACTTTTCCGCTTTAGCGGAAGAATACAAAGAAGCAGGCAGTGTGCAGGTGTTGTCTGTGGTTGCACCCGGCATGAACGGCGAAATGGACGAGCAAAGCTTCAAGGACTGGGCAAACGGCCAGCAACTGGACTTCCCCATATTGTTTGACAACAGCGGAGAGGTGAACGGCCAGTTCGGCGTGAACGCATATCCAACGTCAGTTTTCATAGACGAGAACGGCGAAGTGATAGAAACAAGGGTTGGGGATATTTCCAAAGAAGAACTCGAAAGCAAGCTGGAATCAATGATGGTTCCGTAGAATGAAAGGAGATAAAATTGAAAAAAACAATCATATTAATGTTGCTGGCGGCGATATTGTTTGTCGCGGCTTGTGGGCAGATAGCAGACAAAACAGCTATGGCAAAGGACACTGAACCAACGGAAGATACGAGAGGAAGTGAAGAGACAGTGCAGATCAACAAGGACAATTTGCAGGACATCTATTTTGCGGGCGGATGCTTTTGGGGTGTAGAGGAATATTTTTCCCGTATACCCGGAGTATACGATGTGACGTCAGGCTACGCGAACGGCAACACAGAAAACCCGACGTATGAGGAGGTTTGCTATCAGAATACAGGCCACGCGGAGACTGTGCACTTACAATACGATCCAGATATCGTTAGTCTGAAGACGCTGACAGAGCAATTTTTCAAGATCATTAACCCGCTCACAATAAACCAGCAAGGCAACGATGTGGGCAGCCAATACCGTACAGGCGTTTACTATACGAACAAAGCGGACAAATCGGTGATCCAAGAGGTGTTTGACTCCGAACAGCAGAAATATGACCGAGATATCGAGGTTGAATTATTGCCTTTAGAGCACTATTATCTCGCCGAGGACTATCATCAGGACTACCTGCAAAAGAATCCGGGCGGTTACTGCCACATCGATTTCAGTTCACTGGACGATGTGAAAACAGAGACTAGAGCCAGCGAAATTAAGGTAGACCCGACGAAATATAGCAAGCCATCGGAGGCTGAGATCAAGGAGATGCTGACGCCCGATCAGTACAATGTAACACAGGAAGCGGGTACGGAAATGGCATTCTCCGGCGAATACTTTGACAACCACGAGCCCGGCCTTTATGTGGACATCGTGACCGGAGAACCGCTGTTCTCGTCGGCCGACAAGTATGACTCCGGTTGCGGCTGGCCCAGCTTCACAAAGCCGATTGAACCAGATGTTATCGTGGAGCATGAGGACAGCAGTTATGGCATGACCAGAATCGAAGTAAGGAGCCGAGTGGGCGATTCACATCTAGGCCATGTGTTTGAAGACGGCCCCGCGGAAAAGGGCGGTTTGCGATATTGCATCAACAGCCTGTCCATCCGCTTTATACCGTATGAAGAGATGGCGGACAATGGATATGGTGAGTTTATGCCTCTGTGTGAAACGTACGGCCTTCAAGAATCTGCGTAATTGCTTCTTTGTGTATTGGCGCTTCTCTTTAATATCACAAGCCCCCTGTCATAGTTTTATCCTACAACAGGGGGCTTTTTCTCTCAATATCCATTTTCGGGCAGCAGTCTAATTTCCCCAAGCAGGCTCCCGCAAAAAACCTCTAAATTTACTTCTCTTTAATAGGAAAGTAGATCTCCGTGATAAGCTCCTCTTCCGCCGTATTCTCAGGATCGCTAACATAAACCTCAAACGGCGCACCGGATATCACAAAACCGTTTTTCTCTATCCACTCAACTATTCCCGCATAGGAAACATTGAGCTTCGAATACGTGCCCTTGTGCACACCGCAGGCGCAGCGACAGCCTTCCATCATGCGCGAATCCTTGGTGCCCTCCGCCACCGGCCACCCAAGCTCTATATCCGAGCTGGCGGGGTTGAAATCTTCGCTGTAATATATGGCAATGGGTGCTTCAAGCGGCTTTGCTCCCACTTCCTTCAGCTTGGCGTACAGCCTTTCGAACATCTTGTCAAAATCCGCTATCGCTATAACGTCGCGAACGCTCAGTATTCTCACGGGCTGCCTGTCTACTATTTTCACATCCATCTTGTTTTCCATCATATCGTTTCCTTTCTTTATGAGTTCAATATCCTTGCGCAGCTGCTCCACCAGCTTGCGCTGCACACGCAGGTTTTCGGCCTGCTCCGCAAGCTTTTCTTCCAGAAACGGCATAAGCGCCTCGCCCTCAAGCTCCATAATTTCGCCTATGCTTTCCAGCGAAAAACCATATTCCTTCAACTTTAGTATCAGCAGCATATCGGTCAGCTGCGATACTTCGTAATATCTGTAGCCCGTGTCCGCATCCTGATGCGCAGGCTTTAGCAGGCCTATAGCGTCATAGTGCCTTAGCGTCTTGGTCGTCACCATGCATAGCCTTGAAAAGTCTCCAATCGTGAGCATCTTTTCGCCGTCCTTCCCATTCTTTACTTAGTACAAAACCGGTTTGTAAGTACACTATACCCCTTGCCCTAAGGGTAAAGTCAATATGCTTTTTTAAAAAAGTTTTTCCAAGAAAAAAACGCGGCCGTATGCACCCATAAGCAGTCGCGCTTTTTGTCTCTCTTTATATTATCTCTAAGCCAACATATCTCGTTGGTTGTATACTTTATAATTCAGCATGGGGCCTGGGCGAAAGCTCTTGGCTCTCGCCCTTAACGGATCAATGCGCTGCGTTGCGCGGCTGCTGTTGCTTACCGCCCGGAAGCAATACCTTCATCGCCAAAGAAAGGCTGCCCCCTATTGCGGCATGCGGGCTGGTCGTATTTACCCTATACCGCCGCTCTGTTCGCTTTGCGTATCTTCCTCGCCGCCTAAACCACCTGTCATGCTGTCGTCCGTGCCCGGATTGTCCGGGACTTCCTTGCCGCCGTCAGGAGCATCGCTACACTCCGGCCGGTCATTGGCTGATGTATCTTCGGAGGCGCTCCCCGGAATTTCCGTTGTATTACCCGGTATTTCCGTGCTGGGAGCGCCGTTTCCGCTTCCTCCACCGGCTGCGATCTCATTGTCGTCCGGTGCTTTGCCAGAGCCGCCCTGCTCCGGCGTATCCTGTGAGCCGTCTCCCGGCTCCGCCTTTCCTTCGCCCCCATCTCCGGGGGGATTGGCCTTTACAGGCTCCTTTGTCTTGTTCGGGCGTTTTGTCTCCGCAGCGGGAGCGTTGGTTGGCTTTGCACTTGGCGCCAGTGTAGGCGCCGGTGTTTCCGTGGGCGCCGGTGCTGCCGCGCTCTGCGTTTGAATCGGCACATCGTCCGGCGCGCTTTGCGGCTCTTCCGTCCACTTTAGTATATCGCTCATGCTGCTGTCTTTATATTTTTCTACGGTGGCGGTGGGGTCCTTTTGCTGCAATTGCTTTATTGCGCTATACTTGCCCGCCGAAACGCCGTAGCTCTTCGCCTCTTCCTTTGTTCCCGCGTCCACGGTTATGCACTTTGCCACCGCGCCGCCGGATTCCGCCGTCTTTGTTCTTTGCTCCACATTTTTCAGCACACTGTCCTGCAATGCGGGGTCGTCGCTCTGCACGGCCACCAGCACGACCGCCTTATCATTTATGTAGCCGTCCTGTATCTCCGCGCCTATTATTGCGTCCACCGCGTATTCGTAGCTGCGGTTCATTATATCTATCTCGGAGAGCACGCGCCGCGCGTCCTCATTCAGCGGCCGCGCCTCTATCACGTTGCCAAAGCGGTTGAGCTCCAGCTCCACGCTGGGGTTCACGTCTATGCTTATATACGCCGCGCTGGAGCAATACGCTATGCCCGCAAATGTGAGCACGAGCGCCGCCACGGCCGCGCAGGCGGCGTAGGCCAGCTTTTGCATAAGGCCGCGAGACTTCGCCTTGGGCGCCTTTTTGAGCACCGCGTCCTTTGTATTTGCCACCAGGGCAGGCTCTGCCGTTATCTGGCCGAATGCCGATTGTATATCATCACGCATCCGGCTCACCTCCCAGCACAGTTTTTAGTTCCTGCTTTGCGCGCGTCATCCATGTATAAACGGTGTTTGCGTTCTTGCCCGTTATCTTTGCTATTTCCGGCGCGGTGTACCCTTCAAAATAGTGCAAGTATATCACCGTCCTATAGTTTTGCGCAAGCGCCATCACCGCGTGCAAAACCTCTGTGCGCCGCCCGCCGTCCTCGGCGGAAAATCCGTACAGCTCCTCCAGCGGAACATCGCTTCGGGAAGCTTTTTTCAAAAAATCCTTGCAGCGGTTTATGCATACCCGCAGCAGCCATGCTTTTTCGTGCTCCGCGGTAGCGAAGCTCTTTTTGTGCGTGGCGTATTTTATGAATACGTCCTGGAAGATATCCTCCGTATCGTGCGTGTTTTTGGTGTAAACGAAACAAACTCTTCTGAGCATATCAGAATATCTGTCTATAGCCCGCAGTATTTCAGTTTCGTTTCTCATTGCATTTACCGTGACCCAAAAATCCGCCCGGCGGATCTGGCCACCCCGCATGAAACGCTCCCGCTAAAGAGCCTTTCATATATAATACGAACGGGGAGGGTCGATCCATTCAAGGTTTTTATTTTTTTGGGGAAATTTTTCCCTTTATATCGCTGCCCTGCTTCAAAAGCGAGCGCAGTTCCGCTTCGTCACCCTTTTCAATAGCCGCACGCACGCGCGTGAGCTCTTCAACTATTATATCTATATCCCTGCTCAAAAAATCGGCGTTTTCCAAAAAAAGCTCCGCCCACATCGCGCTGTCCATCTTGGCGACGCGCGTAAGATCCAAAAAGCTGCCCGCCGAGAAGCCGGTCTTTAGCGCCGCCGGATTTTTCACATAGCAGTTGGAAACCACGTGCGCCAGCTGTGAGGTGTACGCTATCTCCATATCGTGCTCGAGCGCGCTGCTATAAGTGACCCGCCCGCAGCCCATATCCGCCGCCAGCGCCGCCAGCATCTCGGCGGCGGCCTCGTCCGTATCGGCCTCGCGGGTTATTATATAGCTGGCGTCGGAAAAAAGCTCCGCGCTGCTGTTCGCAAAGCCGCCCACCTCGCGGCCGGCCATGGGGTGGCTGCCCACGTAGAGCACCCCGCGCGCTTTGAGCGGCTGCGCCACGCTTTCGTACATAAAGCGCTTTACGCCGCAAATATCCGTAACGAGCGCGCCCGGCGCAAAGGGGGTATCCAGCATGAAGGCCGCCGCGCTTCGCGGGCACAGGCAAACGAAGACCGCCTCGCTCTTAGCAAAGTCGGCAATGCCGGCAATTGCGCCGCAGGCGATAGCCTCGCTCTCCACTTCCTTATTTATATCGAAACCGTATACCGCGTGGCCGGCCGCCGTAAGCGCCTTCGCTATGGAACCGCCTATCAGCCCCAGCCCCGCAATGCCTATCTTCATTATATACTCCCGCATCAAAGCTGCTCATATTAATAGTAATAGCCTACAGCTTACCATAAAAGTACCAAAAAGCCTACTGTTTGATTTTTTCCATAGCCGCCAAAAAGGCGTCCATCTGCTCCGCCGTGCCTATTGTTACGCGCAAATAATCGTTTGTGCGCCCGCCCGGGAAATATCGAACCAATATGCCCCGCTCCCTCAGCGAGGCGAAGGTGTCCGCCGCGTCCGCGCATTTTACGAATATGAAGTTGGCCGCGCTCGGCAGCACCGAATAGCCCATTTTGGCCAGCGCCAGCGTGGTGCGCTCCCTTTCGTTTATTATATCTGCCGTCGTTTTGGCGTAGTAGGCCGTGTCCCTCATGGCCGCCGCCGCGCCCGCCTGCGCCAGCATGTCCACCGTGTAGGAATTGAAGCTGTCCTTCACGGCATTGAGCGCCGTTATGAGGTTTTTCTGCGCCGCGACATAACCCGCGCGCAGACCGGCCAGGCTGTGCGATTTTGAAAAGGTGCGCACCACCGCCAGGTTTTCGTATTTATCTATGAGAGGCAGCGCGCTTTGTGCGCCGAAGGCCACGTAGGCCTCGTCCACTATCACCACGCCCTTCGTGCTCTGCAATATCTCTTCTATACAGGGTAGCGCCATAGCCATGCCGGTGGGCGCGTTGGGGTTGGCTATCACCGCGCCCGCGCCGCCGCACAGCCCGGCCGCATCCGCGGAAAAATCCTCCCGCAGCGGCACTATATCCAGCGTGAGGTCAAACAGCTTGGCCCACACGGGGTAAAAGCTGTAGGTGACGTCCATTGTTTTCACGGGTCTGCCGGGATCGAAAAAGGCCATGAAGCATAGCGCCAGCGCCTCGTCCGAACCGTTTGAGCAGAATATATTGTCCGCGCTGACGCCCTCCACCTCCGCGATGGCCTCGCGCAGCTTTTTTGCGTCCGTTGTGGGGTAGAGCCGCAGCTCCGCCGCCGCGCCCGCTATGGCCTGCGCCACGCTAGGGCTGGGCGGATAGGCGTTCTCGTTCGTGTTTAGCTTTATCATGGGCTGGGCGGGCTGCTCTCCCGCAACGTAGGGCGTGAGGCCCGACGCCTTACCGCTCCAATATTTCCTCGCCTCTGCGTTTACATTATTAACCATATACTACCTCCACAAAAAGTTCACAAATATTCTAACACAAATTCATATTTTTGTGTTACTATATAGGGCATGGAAAAGATAAGAGATTACTACCCAGTGTATGAAGCGGCGTCGAGGCGCTGCGGCTGGGCGACGGAGGATTTGCTGGTTGCGTACCATGATAATGAGTACGGTGTTATAAAAATGAATGACAACAGCATTTTTGAGCAGATTTGCCTGACGGTACTCTGCTCCGGACGTATAACGCTCTCAGTCATAGAAAGGCGCGAAGAATTAAAGGAGGCTCTTCGCGGGTATGACATAGCGGCGGTATCTAATCTAACTGACAGCAATATTAAGGCGGCGGCGAAAAAGCTGGCTCTGCCCTATTCCAAGCTTTCCGCGGCTAGGACGAACGCGGAGGCAGCGGGCCGAATAATTGCCGAGCACGGCAGCCTTTTTAAGTTTATATACGCAATAAAACAGCCGGAGCGGTTGCTGTTTGCGCTGAAAAGCTACGGCTTCACGCAAATAGGCATAGTTACCGTGACCGGTATCATGAAATCGCTGGGCATTATAGAAGCGCACGACAAGGGCTGCTATATGCGCACGGTATCGGCGGAGGAGCAATGAGCTGAATGCCGGCTTTTCTAACCCACATGGTTGCGGCGCAGGACACCTTTACGCGCATTGAAAACGAGCGCGTAAGGGCTGTGTTGGCCGAAAATACAGATGCATATTATTCCGGCTCTCAGGGTGGGGATTATTTTTATTTGTATAAATACTACTCTATGTGGGCGGGTCACACCTATAAAATGTTCGGCTATGCGCTGCATCGCGCAAGGCCGCAGCGTTTTTTTGTGGAGGCGGCGGAATACGTAAAAAAAAGCGGTTCGCTAACACTGGAGGCCTTTTTTTACGGTTATATAACCCATTATTTTTTGGATATGTACCTTCATCCGGCCATAAACGCCATCTGCCCGGACGCAATGAAGGAGCACAACACGCTGGAATACGCCATAGACACGGTGTACGCGAGGGAGCACGGCATAGACGCAATGGAGTTCGACCGTTCGGCTCAGGTGCGCGATACGCGCGTGCGGGGCGAGCGCGGCGAGGAGATCAGCCGTTTTTTTTCGCACATACACAAGCAGCTATATTACGGCTTCAAGCTAAAGCCGCACTCCTACGAGACCACGTACGGCTATTTTGAGCAATACAACCGCAAAATGTACAAGCCCAGCGAGAAGCAGCTCAAATGGATGCGGCTTCAGAACCATTTCACCATGCTGGATCTTTTCACTATGTTACACTATCCCTACGATCAGGTGAAGGATCTGTTCGATTATGCGCCCTATCTTGCGCTTATAGAGCGCGCCATAGAGAAGAGCCTTGCTTTTATTGATATTGTGGACGGGTATTTTCATGATGAGCGGGACATCACCGTGCTGGAATCTTTTATTTATAATGTTAATTTTAATGGTATTCCTGTTGTGCCTCGGGAGGAGAGGTTGGGTTTTCGGCGGCTTTATAAGCGCGCTCGGCTCAAGCTTTGATTTTTTCGCTGGCCGCTAGGCTTTTTTTTGTGCGGTAGTTTCTAATTGCCGTGGTTTTTTTGTTTGATTTGCATTTTTTTCGCTTATCGCTATGTTTTGTGCTAACCCAAGCATTGCGCTTATTCTCCGCTCGCCATTGGGCTTTATGATAACCTACACGTTGTGTGTAGTCTTCCGCTCACCGCGCTGCATTTATGATTTATTGTTCATCAAACAATAAATTTAAAAATTTACGCTCGCCGTGGGGCTTTATTCTAACCTACACGTTGCGTGTATGCTTCCGCTCGCCGCGGTGGCTTTTTTCCCGCGCGTTGCGCGGGGAAAAAATGAGAAGCACATCCGGCGTGTGCTTGGGAGGTTCGTTTTGGGTTTGATGTTGGCTTTGGTTTGGGACATGGTTTTTTGTTGGGGTTGGGGTGCTCGTTTTTGGTGTGTGCGTAATGGTTTTGGTTTGTGTTCTTGGTGTTCGAGGTTTGAGCGTGTTTTTTGTTTGAGTTTGTACGCTCCGGAACACGGGGGCATTTTCCGGACGCGCGTCGCCTTTTGAGATGATTTGGGGATAGAGCGCCGCTCACGCTCCGCGCGCGGTCATCTTT
>CAYXFB010000033.1:0-27361 GCA_964464145.1 uncultured Christensenella sp. | reverse complement strand
AATGCCCCCGTGTTCCGGAGCGTACAAACTCAAACAACAAACACGCTCAAACCTCGAACACCAAGAACACAAACCAAAACCATAACCCTCAAACCAAAAACGACCAACCCAACCCCAACAAAAAAACAAACTTCAAACCAAAGCCAACATCAAACCCCAAAACGAACCTCCCAAGCACACGCCGGATGTGCTTCTCATTTTTTCCCCGCGCAACGCGCGGGAAAAAAACCCACGCGGCGAGCGGAGAATAACCGCAACGTTTAGGTTTGCATAAAGCCCCGTGGCGAACAGAATTTTTCAATTTATTGTTTGATAAACAATAAATCATAAGGGCGACGCGGCAAGCGAAAAAAAGAGGCCACCCGCTCGGCAGCCCCCACCAACAAAAAACAATTAAACTCAAACACCCAAAAAATCTCGCATAGGCGTAAAATCAAGCTTTTCGTACGCTTTTAAAAAATCGTAAAGCTTGTTAGCTATAAGCTTTACGCCCCCCACACTATCACTCTCCACATTAACAGGAATAAGCGGATCATGCAGCGAAAGCCGCACAATAAACCAACCGTCGCCATCAGCTTTGTCAAAAGCCACCCTAATACCCTCGCGGTTATCCGGCGCTATATGAAAACCGGGCTGCGCCGCAGCGTATTTTTCCAAATCGGCTATGACTTTGCCGCCGTAGCCTTTAAAATCCTCATCCAGTATGTTCAGCCTGATCTCCACGCTCTCGGCCGGTTCAACCAGCGTCGAGATCAAATCCGAAATGGAACGCCCCTGCTTTTTCAGCTTGGCCATGGCAATCAGCAGCCTTGTTACCAGATAGGCGCCATCATCCAGAAAATAGTTTTCCTTGAGCGCCGCGTGGCCGGAGGTCTCTATTGCCAACTGCGAATCCGTACCCTCTTTGTTTAGGCGAATGCTCTCGTTTATGACATTTTTGTACCCGCGCTTAAAGCGATGATGCACGCCCCCGCACTCGGCAATGAAAGCGGCCAGCCCGCTTGAGGTAACGGAATCGGTCACTATCGTCGTGCCCGGGTGTTCTTCTATGAGTATGGCGGAAATAGCAGCTATTAGGCGGTTTCTGCTCAGCTCCGCGCCGCCCGCGTCCACCGCGCCCGCCCTGTCCACATCGGTATCAAAAATTATGCCGAAGTCCGCGTTTGTGCGCTTAACAGCGGCCACAATGCTTTCCATAGCCTCCTTGTTTTCCGGGTTGGGCATGTGGTTGGGGAAGGTTCCGTCCGGCTCCAAAAATTGGCTGCCCTCGGTGTCTGCGCCCAGCGGTTTCAGCACCTTATCCACGTAAAAACCGCCCGCGCCGTTGCCCGCGTCCACAATTATTTTCAGCCCCTCAAAGGGACGCTGCTCGCCCGTACCCTTTTGTATCACGCTTGTTAGCTGTGCCGCGTATACGGACATAAAATCCCGCTCTACCACGCCGCCCGCTTCGGCCGATCTTTGCGCGCCACCCTCCACTATCTCTATGAGCCGCGCAATGTCCTCTTTCTCCAGTCCGCCCGTGTTCACAAAGAATTTCAGTCCGTTCCTGTCCATGGGAAGATGGCTGGCCGTCACCATTATCGCGCCGTCCGCCTTAAAACCCTCCGTCACCGTGGTCATAAACATGGCCGGAGTGGAGGCCATGCCGCAGTCTATAACGTCCGCGCCCGCGCCGTTTATGCCCGCTATGCAGGCCGCCTTGAGCGAGGGACCCGAAACGCGCGAATCCGTTCCTATTGCCACGGCGAGCTTGCCGCTCTTTCCGCGCTCCTCCATCCATTTCACGAACGCGGCGGCCAAAAGCTCCGTTGCCTCGGGCGTGAGGTTGGCCTTCTCTCCCAGCGCAACACCTCTTATATCACTTCCGTTTTGCAGTTTTTTAAGCTCCATCTAAATCTCCCTTTCAAAATAACGTTCTGCCATTGAAATGCCCGCCGAATTTACAGTGCGGAATCTAATACCATATAACCATTAATGCTATTTTAATATTTACCCGTCCAATTTGCAACAGCAAACAACATCTGTGTGTTAATTTTTAGCATATTGTTGAAAATATGAAACAGTTCTGCCCAACAAAAAAAGCGCGGTATGGTTTTGCCCATAGCCGCGCTTTTGAATAATTTTTGTTTATCAGTAGCTGTTCTTTGTGATGGTGACCCTTCCGCTGGGGCAGGTGCCTTTGCACGCGCCGCAGTTTGTGCACTGGTGGCCGCCATCCTGCGCGCCGCCCGCAACGATCGCTGCGCCGGAGCTTGTGCCCAGGCGGTTCGCGCCCGCGCGTATCATGTTAACGGCATCCTGATATGTCTTAACGCCTCCGGAAGCCTTAACGCCCAGCTCTGAGCCAACGGTCTCTCTCATCAGCTTAACATCCTCCGCCGTAGCGCCGCCAGTGGAGAAGCCTGTGGAGGTCTTAACAAAATCAGCTCCAACCAGCTTTGCAACCGCGCAAACCTTTACCTTTTCCTCGTCCGTCAAAAGGCAGGTCTCAATGATCACCTTAACCAGCGCGCGACCGCGAGCAGCGTTTACAACTGCCTCTATATCACGCTTTACCAGCTTCCAGTCGCCCGACTTTATAGCGCCCACGTTGACAACCATGTCAACTTCTTTTGCGCCGTTGTTAACTGCGTCAGTTGTCTCAAAGCCCTTGGCTTCGGGTGTGCAGGCTCCCAAGGGGAAGCCTATAACGCAGCAGGGAGCAACGCCGCTGCCCTCCAGCTGGCGCGCAACGTAACCGATGTAGCTGGGGTTAACGCAAACGCTGGCAAACTTGAATTTCTTGGCTTCGTCGCAAACACGCGTAACGGCGTCCAGCGAAGCTTCGGGCTTCAAGATCGTGTGGTCTATGTACTTAGCCATAGAAGCGGGGCTGAGATCGTCGCTGCCGGCGGATGCGGTTTGCGCGCCGCCGTACTTTGCGTATACTTCCTCTGTAACCTGTCTTATTATTTCATTGATATCCATTTATTTTACCTCCTGATCGTCCGAAACGATTACCGCTTTCATTATTCCTTTTTTCTCTATATCGTCAAAGGCCTGCATTGCATCCTTTAGGTGATATGTGTGCGTTACGTACTTTGCAGTCTCTATCTTGCCGTCTGCCAGCCAGCTCAGCACCTTTTTGTTCTGTGCCGCCGTGGAAGCGTGCGCTCCGAAAACGCCCACCTCTTTATAGTGTATAACGTTGCTGTCTATAAAACCAACTCCGTTTCCGGGCAGCCCGCCAAACAGGCTTATCCTGCCGCGCTTGGCTATTATCTGCTGCGCCGTCACCTGCGCCGCTCCAACAGAGCAGGCCACTATGGCAACATCCACACCGCGTCCGCCCGTTATTTCCATAACGCGGGAGACAACGTCCTCACTGCCGGATATGGTGTCTATGCCGGGTACGAACTGCTTGGCTATAGCAAGGCGCTCCGCGTTGGGCTCTATCATTATAACCTTTTCAGCGCCCGAGGCAAAGGCTATGTCCGCGTGGTTTGTGCCTATGAAGCCCGAACCGAAAACCGCCACATAGTCGCCCTTTTCTATGGCAAGATATTCCTGCGCGTTCACCGCACAGGCCACCGGCTCGGCCAGCGCCGCCTGAAGCGCCGTCACGTTGTCCGCAACCGGATTCACGCTACCGCGTGTGAAGAACTCTGCGGGTATCTCCATGTATTCGGCGAAGCTGCCGTCATACTGGAAGCCCAGCGTTTTTAGGTTGTCGCACATGTTTGTGGAACCCTTTTTGCACATATAGCACTCGCCGCAGCCAAGCGCGGGAGCCACCGTAACGCGCTCGCCCAGCTTGAAGCCATTCACGTTCTTGCCAATATCCACGATCTCACCGCACATTTCGTGGCCCACCGTGGTTCCGGGCAATATTTTACTGCTTCCGTGCAGGTAGGTGCGAAAATCCGTGCCGCAGATAGAGGTGGCCAGCACCTTTATAACGGCGGTATCGTCCTTTGCGGACGGTTTTGGTTTTTCCACCAGCTCGTATTTACCGTTGCTGTTAAAAATCAATGCCTGCATATTATTCTCCAAAATTCTCGCCGTGAGGTACGAACATAACCTTATTGAAGAATATGCCGCCCTTGTCTATTTTTTTGAACATCTCCGGCGCTTCGTCCAAAGGCAGAAGATGGCTTATCATGTGCTGTGCGCCTATCTTGCCTTCCTTCATGAGCTCTAGACCATCAAACCAGTCATCGCCCGGGAAGGGATCTGTGAATGAGTTCCAGGAGCCTATAACGGAGATCTGGGAACGCATTATGTTGTCAACCTGCTTCTCCTCAAGGTCAAGACCCTTGTGGGATATGCCCAGAAGTACCACGCGCGCCATCTTGCCCGCGCAGTCTATGGCCTTTTTCTGTGCCGGAGGAGCGCCCGTGAAGTCTATAACAACGTCCGCCATGTGGCCGTTTGTCTCCGCTTTGATTATCTCCACCGGATCGACCTTGGAAGCGTCTATGGCAACGTCCGCGCCGCACTTGAGCGCCGCTTCTATCTTCTGCTCGCCCATATCAACGGCGAAAACCTTCTTCGCGCCGCGCGCCTTGGCTATCTGTATGGCGTAGAGGCCTATCGGGCCCGCGCCGTAGGAAACGAATATTTCGCCCGACTTGAGCTGTGCCTGCGCCAGACCGTGCAGAGCGTTTCCGCAGGGGTCTGTTGTAGCGCCGTCAATGTAGCCCACGTTATCGGGAAGCTTGAGCATGTTTGTATCGGGAACCGCAACGTATTCGGCCATTGCGCCATCCCTGCGAGAGCCAAAGTAATCGTAATCTTCGCAGAGGGAATATATTCCCTTTTTGCACCATTCGCACTTGTAGCAGGGCATGAGCGGGGGCACCGTTACCCTGTCGCCCACCTTGAAGCCTTTCACATCCTTGCCCACCTTAACGATCTTTCCGGCAAACTCGTGACCCAGCGTCAACGGAGCAATGTGCGCGCCGTACTTGTTTGCGCGCGGTATATCGGAGCCGCACACGCCACAGGCCATAACCTGCACAAGCGCTTCATTGTCCTTTGGTTCGGGTACGGGAACGTCCTCTACCCTCAGATCGCCCGGTTTGTACATTCTTACAGCTTTCATCACTTTTCCTCGCTTTTTTTATCAAAATAGTAAATTCGTCTACTTTTAATTTCTAGCCAGCCGCAGCACTTCCTTGGCCGTCAGCTCGTCCGTATACAGCCTGCTTATGAGTCCGCCTCGCAACGCGCCTATTATGGCCTTCGCCTTTTGCGTGCCCACCGCAACGCCTATACGATATTCCTTTGCTCTGATGCTCGCAAAATCCAACCCCATCATGCGCTCATCCATATCCGTGTTCACCTGCGCCCCGTTTATATCAAAGCAGTGACCGGCAATGTCTCCCACCGCGCCGCGCTTTATGGCCTCGGCGTAGTCCTCTTTGGAGTATGCGCCGCGCAGAGTAAGCACGGAGTCCTTGGCCATACCGCCTATGGAAAACACGGCGATACGCGCCTGCCGCGCAAAATCCATAACGTAGCTCACATGGGAATCTTCCCTTATGGCTTTGGCCGTGCGTGCGGAGTCCACTATCAGCGGCACGGGCAGAAGGTAGCCCTCCGCCGCGAAGAAATCCGCGAATTCCTCCACTATCTTGCTGGACTTGGTGGAATCGATATCGCCCGCGGTGGAGCCGTTCATCATAACTATCTTAGAGCATTTGCGGTTGGTGGATCCCTCTTTTGAGAGTATGTCCGCCATTTGATCGAGAGTGGTGCCCCAAGATACGCATATTATGTCGTCAGGCTGCACTATCCTGCAAAGATCGGCGCACAGCGATTTGCAGGTGTCCTTCAGCCTTATATCCACATCGTCCGTATAGGCCGGCGCTATAAAGGCCTTTTCCAGTTCAAACTTTTTGTGGAACTGAGACTCCAGCTCCGGCACGGATTCCACCGGATAATTTATCTGGAAGCGCACGAACCCACTGGCCACCGCCTTCTTTATGAGGCGGCACACAGAAGACTTGGAGATAAATTCCTCCCTGGCTATCTGCTCTTGATTCATGCCCAGCTCGTAGTATTTTTTAACCACGCTGAGCATTTGGTTGAGTTCGTTAGTTTCCAATTCTCGCGCCATACATACGCACCCGTCTTTTCCGTTTTGGTTTTCTCGCCCGGCAATGCCTCCGCTCTAATTCAGCGCGGTGTTTTTGCCCTCGTAAGAAAAACTGTCTATCACTCCGCATATAGTGAGATCGCCAATGATTTCCTTGTGCAGGAAGACCATGGCCGCAAAGCCGTCCACATTCACCAGCACGATATCGCCTATGCCCGCGCAGGCAGCGTCGAAAGCTATCACGCGCGGCGAACCGTCCGGCTGGCAATTCTCGTCAAGATACTCCACTATCATCAGCTTGTAGCCGTGGAAAGTTTCGTCCTTTATGGTGGAAACCATATTTCCCACTACTCTTGCGATCCTCAAAAATCTCTACCCCTCTTATTTGCCTTTGGGCAGTATCATCTCAACATCGCCGTGGGGGCTCGGAATAACGTGCACGCCGTACAGGTCGCCCACGCGCTTTGCAGCCGCAGCACCCGCGTCAACAGCAGCCTTAACCGCGCCAACATCACCGCGAACCATAACCGTTACAAGGCCGGAGCCTATCTGCTCTTTGCCTTCCAAAGATACGTCTGCAGCCTTAACCATAGCGTCAGCAGCCTCTATAGCGCCAATCAGTCCTCTAGTTTCTACCATTCCCAATGCCTGTTTGTCCATTTTTCAAAATACCTTTCTTAAAATATATTGATTTGGGCTCCCGCCCTTTTTCTTCGTTTTGCGTGAGAGCTAAAGCTGCTCTCTGTACGAGTCTATAAAACCTACTATTGCCGCGTCCGCCGGCGTCAGTTTTTTGCGGAACATGCGCGCGGCTTCCTTGGAACCTATGAGGTACACAAAATCTCCGCGCCCGGCCTGCCTCGTGGAATCGGCCGCGACTATCATTTTAGTCTTTTTGCCGTTCTCCACCAGCTGCACTACCAGCAGCGGTATATTCAACAGGTTTTCCTCTTTTATTGTGGAAACGACCGTTCCCACCACTTCGCCGGTATACATACTTTTATATTACCGCCTTATTTCGCAGCCTTTGCGGCCGGTGCAGCTTTAGCCGTGCTTGCTGAGGGCAGTATTTTTTCAACATCGTCGTGCGGGCTGGGTATTACGTGTACGCCGAAAAGGTCACCCACGCGCTTTGCAGCCGCAGCGCCCGCGTCCACAGACGCCTTTACCGCGCCCACGTCGCCGCGAACCATAACGGTAACGAGACCGGAGCCTATCTGCTGCTTGCCTATAAGATTAACGTTTGCCGCCTTTACCATCGCGTCAGCCGCCTCTATAGCGCCTATGAGTCCCTTCGTTTCAACCATGCCCAATGCTTCTTTTGACATTGTATTTCCTCCTATGTTTTTTAAAAAATTTTATGCTTGCTATATAAACCGGCAGCGCCGGGTCGTTCCATATCTTACAGCAGAGACTTTGCCAGCTCTACTCACCCTAAACAAAAAACTTTTTTGTTTTTATATTTACAGCAGAGATTTTGCCATCTCGGGATGCGGCGAGGGAATCACCACGCAGTCAGAAAGCAGTCCTTCGGCTTCCTCTATGCCCTGCACCGCGCGTATGGCCGCCTCAACAGCCGCCACGTCGCCCGTCATGGTTATGAAGGATTTTCCGCCCATGCCACGACCCAGCCGTACCTCTATGAGCTTCACCTCGGCGGCCTTCACCGCCTGATCCGCCGCTATTATGGCAGAGCAGAGCGAATATGTCTCCACCGCGCCCACGGCTTCCACCCGCTCTATATCCGTGCAGCCGTTTATTGCGGCAGGCACCTGCAGGTCTATGCTGGGTATGACCAGCTCGTTTATGAGCTTCATTCCGGCGGCTTCCTTGCCCGCCTCAACAGCGGCACGAACGGCGGCCACCTCGCCCGTCACTATGACGATATATTTGCCCGCGCACACGGGCTGCGCGTAGGAAAGCTCCACCTCGGCGGCCTTCATCATGGCGTCGCCCGCCACTATGCCCGCCGGTATGCTTATCAGTTCCACCATTCCAAGTGATCTTTGCATCTTTGTATCTCCTGCCTGTCAGCGTCAGTTCGCTTCTATTGTTATGCGCGCGTCCGAAACGTGAGTTACCTTACCGTCTATGCTGGCGTGCACTCTCGCGCCCAACGCACCCTCTTTTATCTCCGCTATGAGCTGACCTTTTTTCACCGTATCGCCCTGTTTTACCACGGCTGCGGCAGGCGCGCCCACATGCATCTTTAGCGGTATATCCACCCGCTTTGTCTGCATAAGCCCATCCTGCACGGGCGCGGGTACGTTGTATTTATCCAGCCCCAGCTTGGCCACAAGCCGCCTTACGGGCAGCTTTTTCATATCTATCGCCGGATCTGCGGCGTATTTCTGCTCTTTTATAGGCTTCACGCCAGCCTGCATGAGGCCTGCCTTCATCTGCCGCATTATGTGGTGCGGCTTGAGGCCAAAGTTGCAAGCGTGGTATGTGCATATGCCGCAGTCACAGCAGCTGAAAATACCGTTCGCGTTCTCTAAAAGGTTTATTCCGTTGGCCACGGCGCGCATCGCCTTGTGCGGCGCCACGTCCAGCCCCAGCGCATTGCGCGGGCAAAGCTGTGTGCAATAAGAGCACTGACAGCAGGCCGCCTGTATTATCTGCAGGCTTTGCTCCGGTTTTTTCAATTGAAGCAGCGGATGGCCTTTGGGTATGGCCAGTATACCGCCCGTGGTCTTGGTTATGGGGAAATCCAAATTTTCGGATAGCTGACCCATGCAGGGCCCGCCTATTATATATGAGCAATCGCCCACCGCGCCGCCCGCCGCAGCCACCAGCTCGGCCGCCTTCGTGCCCACCGGCACCTTGAGCGTTACAGGCTTTGCCACCGCGCCGCCCACCGTAACGAACTTTTCGGTAACGGGTATATCGCGCACGGCCTCGGCTATGTTTACAAGCGTGCTCACGTTGCACACCACCGTGCCCACATCAAGCGGCAGCCCGCCCGTGGGAACCACCCTGCCCGTGACCTCATACACTATCTGCTGCTCGTCACCCGCCGGGTAATAGCTCTTCATTATATGCAGGCGCACATCCGTCTTGGAGCCTATCTCCGCACTGAGCGCCTCTATTGCCTTTTTATAGTGATCCTTTAGGGCTATCACGCCCTGCGTTGCTCCCGTCTGCTGCATGACGAGGCGCATGCCCTCCACAACGTCCTTTGCGTATATCTGCATCACCTGCTGATCCACCCTAAGCAGCGGCTCGCACTCCGCGCCGTTTGCCAGCACGAATTCAGCCTTGCAATTCACCTTAACATGTGTGGGGAATCCGGCACCGCCCGCGCCTACAACGCCGGCCTCCCGGATCTTATCCATTATAGCCATAACCGACCTCTTATATTATCCTAAAATCGCCCTGCAGTACGCAGCGCCTTGAGCGCGTGAATGTCTTGGCGCTCGTTATACCCTCGCCCGTGGGCGTTGCTATCGTAAGTGTGGTGCAGCCCTCGCCGTGGAAACCAAGACCCGCAAGTGACATCGCGTTCTTCACGAATATGGTCGTGTTCAGCGCGGACGCCGCCATGCTCATGTTGTGCACGTTGGTGGAATGTATGTACGCGCTGTGCTGGAAACCCTGCTCCGCCACCAGCGAGCATTCTATGGCCTCGCGGATGTTCGCAACGCGCGATATGCCGAGCACCGGCATAAGCATCTCAACCATTATGAAGGGGTGATCCCTCTCCACCTCGGCTATAACCAGCCTCGGGTTGCCCGTGAATGCCACGCCGCTCTCCCTCAGTATGTGCGTTGCGTCTCTTCCCACAAAGTTTCTGTTCGCCGTATACTTGCCGTCCTTATGATTCAGAACGGTGTTCACTACTTTGTCTATATCCGCGCCGTATATCCTGAACGCACCATTGCGCTCCATTCCGGCCATCAGCTCGTCCGCTATGCTACTGAAAGCGAATACTTCCTTCTCAGCTATGCACAGCACGTTATTGTCGAACGACGCGCCTTCCACTATCTCCTTGGCCGCGCGCGTGATGTCCGCCGTGTCGTCCACTATTACGGGCGGGTTGCCCGGGCCGGCCGCTATGACCTTCTTGCCCACCTTCATCGCTATGTTAACAACCGCCTCACCGCCCGTGATGGACAGTATCTTGGTGTCCTTATGCTCCATTATCACCTTGCTGGTCGCCATGTCCGGGTTCTTCGGGCAGGCTATCAGCGCCGCCGGGCCGCCCGCCGCCACTATGGCCTCGTTCAGCACGCGCATTGCCTCCTGCGAGGCGCGCTTCGCTCCCGGATGCGGATTGTATACTATGGCGTTCCCCGCCGCTATCATGCTTATGGAATTGTTTATGATCGTCGCCGTCGGGTTGGTTGACGGCGTTATGGAGCCTATAACTCCGTAGGGCGCGCCCTCTATCATCGTCAATCCAAAGTCGCCCGTGTAGGCCTGCGTGTGCAGATCCTCTATGCCCGGCGTTTTGTTAGCCGACAGCAGGTTTTTCGCCGTCTTATGCTCCACGCTGCCGTAGCCCGTTTCGTTGTGCGCTATCTCCGCCAGCATTTTGGCATTGTCCCTCGCCGCCTGGCGCATCGCCTCTATCAGCATTCCGCGCTGCTCCAGCGTCATCGCCATGAGCTGCCGCTGCGAGGCCTTGGCGTTCGCTATGGCTTCCTCCGCCGTATCGCACAGCCAGTTTGCGCCGCCTGCAGCGGGCGCGGTATAGCCCGCACTTGTGCCGCCAGCCAGCGCCGTCACCGTTTCCATCGCTATTCTCTTTATTTCCTGTTCTGTAAGCATTGCCTATACCTCAGTTTTCATCTCTAAATTTTTCGAATACCCTGTTGCCCTCAAGATCTACTGAATCTATTATTGCCACTATGGACATATCCACGGGCTTGCCGTCCGTTATTGCCGTCTGGCGTGAGGAGCTTCCTCCCACCAGCATAACGACCTCGCCTTCGCCCGCACCCACAGCGTCTATGGCGACTATTATGCCGCCCTTTTCCTGGAATGTGTCTATATCTATGGGCTTCACTATAAGCATTTTAAGCCCGTTGAGCTTTTCCGCCTTAGTTGTGGAGACCACACTGCCCTTTACCCTTGCCAGCTGCATATATTATCCTACCTTGATTTTTACGTTTAATTCCCTTGCCGTGTCCTTAGCGAGCGGTGTTATGATCGCTCCCTCAGCCGCGCTCACCTCCGCGCCGCGCCTTGCCGCCAGCTTCACATCCTCCTCCGTAACGAGGGTGAGCGGCTCGGACGGTATCTGTACCTCGGGCGCTGCCGGTATTTGCGGCGCTGCCGAAGCAACGCTGGGCGCCCTGCCTTCGACTATTTCAAGCAGGTCGCCGTTCTTTATTATGGCGGCGTTGGCTTCGTCCATATCAAGATGCACTTCCAGATCGTGCCCCTCGCCGCTTCTCACTATCACATTTTCGAGCACTATGGCGCGTTCGCCCGTGCTTCTCAAAGAAATCACCTGTCCGTCCTTTAGGTTAAGCCGCTCCGCCTGAGCCGCCGAAAGGTGCAAATGCCGCGCGGAAACCATCACCCCGCGCGAAATCTCCGCGGAGCCGAATTGCGATTCTATCCTGCCGCCCGGTGTGCCCTCCACCTTGCCGGACATACAAACGACAGGCTTTATGCCCAGCTTAAAAGAATCCGTAACCGATATCTCTATCTGAGTATCCGGACGCGCGGGCCCCAGCACGCGTATTCCCGCTATGCTGCCCTTGGGACCGTGCAGCGTTATGGTTTCCTTGGCGGCGAACTGACCCGGCTGCGAAAGCGGTTTTATGGGCGTCAGCTCATAACCCGCGCCAAACAGCTTGTCTATATCCGCCCTGCTGAGATGAACGTGGCGGTTTGACACAGCCGCAGGCACAAATCTTTTGCCCACGGTTTTTCCCACCGCCAGTATTACCTCGTTTCGCACTATTTTCATCAATTCATTCTGATCCAAAACATCCTCCAAGCGACCCGCGATATTTTAAAAACATACGCTTTTAATGATATCATACGCCGGTCTATAATTCAAACCGCGCGGCTTACAATATCTGTATTTTTGCGCGTCACGGCAGTATATTGCGTACTTTAAACAATACTCCCCGAGCCTTTCAAAGTCAATGATTTAGGCACATTAAATTCACACATTGAAACATATTTCAACACATTTCAGAACGACTGTTCTTTGGCGGGAACTTATTTCAGCGCAACGCAAAAATCTAGCGGCGCTCTCGTTTGAATGAGCGGCGGTATTGTGATATATTGTAAATATGTACGTTCTTCAATTTTCGCGAAACGAGAAAGTATAAGCCGGGGGCTGAGCGCGCAGTGGGAGATATACGCAAAATACCTTTGGTGGTGGGCCTCGCCGTCCAGCGGGATCTGCCTGACGAATATGCGCAGCTGCTATCGCAAAAGGTGGCCGCACAGCTTTTTGCGCTCAAAAAAACATACAAAAGCACCGAAATAATAGTATTGTCCACGCTGGCGCGCGGCATGGCTTCGCTTTGCGCCCGCGCGGCGCTTTCCGCCGGCTGCACGCTGCGCGGCGCGCTGCCCATGGAGGCCGAGCGCTATATGGATGAATTCCCCGAGGGAGAAGCGCGGGAGGAATACCGGTCGCTGCTCTCCTCCTGCGAAAGCAGCTTCACCGTGCCCGAATACGCGGTGCCCACACCGGTTGCCTTGCGAAATGTATTCGGCAAGGTGAGCTACGCCGTTCCTGCCGCGCACTATCACGAACAGGCCGCCATATACATAGCCAAACACTGCCATCTGCTGCTGGCCTGCTGGGACGGAAAAAAACGGCCGGACGAGGAGCGAGCCCACGATTTTACGCTGGAGACGGTGCTGCTTGGTTACACCCAGCCCTTCTCCAAGATGGCGGGCGGCGGCACGGCGCAAAATTCGGGCAACGTGCTGCTATACACCGCCCCGCCCATACACTCTCCGCGCCCGCCCGCGCCGCAGCTGCGCATACGCCTGTACAGCGGCGGGATCGAGCGGAAGATCGGCCGTCGCGGCGTTCGCCTCAAAGAATTTTCATATATAGACCGCTTCAACCGCGATTGCGCAAAAAGTGCCGCGACCCTGTCGGCAGGCTTGGCGCGGGCGAAGGCCGTATACCTGCCTCCCAAAAGCGAGGAGCAGCTTTCGGCAAGCGAAGCGAATCTGCTTTGCTTGCTGGCACAGGCGGATATGCTGGCCTCGCGTTTTCAAAAGCTGTATACCATATTTATATACGCGCTCTCGCTGGCCGTGCTTTGCATAGCGACCTTCGCGCTCATAGCCAGCCAGGCGATCCCGCAACTGCTGCTGGCCGTATACGCTCTTTTGGCGGCGCTCTGCGTGCTGGCCTTCAACTTTGCCGGAAGAAAACGATATTGCCGCCGCGCTGTTCGCTACCGGCTGCTCTCGCAATTTTTAAGCGTACAGTTTTATATGGAGCTTTCAGGCATACGGGATTATTTCTTCACCGTGCCCCGCTGGGTGCGCAGCGCAGAGATCAGCTTTGCGGAGCGCGCCGCCGCCACGCAGCGCAAGACCGACTGGTCGGCCCCGCTGCCGCGCAACTTGGAGGTCGTATACCAGCAGTGGGTGGCCGGAGAATATTTTCATTACAGATACGAGGCGCAGGAAAAGCAGAAAACGGCGCGCGTGCTGCAAAGGCTGGCGGCCTTTTCGCTCATAGCCTCGGTCGTGCTCTTCTTCGCGGCTGATATAACGGCGCTGCTGTCTCGCGATAATGTAGGGTTGCAAGCCCTGCCCGCCTCGGGCATCGTTACGAGGTGCCTGCTTTGCTGCATAGCCGCCATCGTTTTGTTTGCGATATACAAGACCGGCCTGCTCTTTACAGACGAGCGGCTGCGCTTCAGCGTGAAAATGTACCGTTCGCTTGGCGCTGCCAAAAAGCGTTTGTTGACGGCACGCAAAAGCTACAACAGGCGCGTTGTGCTCAGCCTGCTGCTGCTTTTGGCAGACACGCAGGTAACGGAGGCGCTGGCCTGGCATTCGTATTTTTCGCCGCGCACAAAATACCGCTCCGCAAAAAGGCGCTCTATACCCAAAAAGAAATTCCGCATACCATATTATATGCGCAAACAAAAGCGCGAAACGCTGACATGATTTTTGCCCCGCGCCCTAAACTGTTTATTCAATTCACCATCAATATCAAAAAAAAGCAAAAAAAATTCTTGACTATTGTATTCACGATGTTATAATTGTTAAGCAAGTTAATTATTAATGTGATTAAATATTAATTTAATTAACTAATTTTAAGGAATGGTACCGGAATATGCCGAACGAAGCGTTGATAAACGAACTGCTCTCCACCATGGACACAATGAAGAAATTCAGCAACTACCGTATGGATTTTTTTGGGCTGAACAGGGGGGAATACTTTATGCTCGTATCCATACACGAGGTGCAAAGCCCGGGAGAGGGCGTCAGCGTATCCGCTTTGAGCGTTAAAAATCAGATAACCAAGCCCGCCATAACGCAAATGGTGAACACGCTGGAGGCAAAGGGGCTGGTGGAGCGTTCGTCCGACGCGAAGGATCGCCGTATTGTGCGGGTTAGCGTTACGGAGAGCGGCCGCGAGCTTTTGAAGCGCGCGCACTGCGCCTTTCACGAAATAATGGTGAAAATAATCGGCGAGCTGGGCGAGGATGACACAAGACAACTGATTCGCATATTCTCAAAAATGAACGATCTGATGGAGGAATACATCAGGCAAAATGGTGGAAAGATACGGGAACCAAGACCACAGGAGGAAACTATATGAAAAGGATCATACCATATTTCAAGCCTTTCGCAATGATGCTGCTGGCTATGGTGGCGCTGCTTTTAGTTCAGGCCTGGGCAGAGCTTAGCCTGCCAAACTATATGTCCGACATTGTAAACACGGGTATACAGCAGGGCGGTATAGAAAACGCCGCGCCCGACGTTATATCCAAAGACGGCATGAAGCTCATGCAGAGCTTTATGACGGATGAAGAAAAATCGCTTGTGGACGCAAGCTATATGCCCTACAGCAAAATAGGGCAATACCCCAAGGATTATCCGCAGATAAACACGGATACGCAAAACGTGCTGGTGAAGAGCACCGCTTTGGCGGCCGATCAGCAGACCAGCCTGAACACGGCCTTCGGCACGGCGGCGTGGACGATGATAAACACCATGCAAACGCTCAACCCCGGCAGCCAAAACGTGGCTTCTTCGGAGCTTGCGAATCTTGATTTCAGCTCGGCGTACAGCCAGCTTCTGCCCATGCTTTCGCAGATACCGCAGCAGGTGATCACCGAATCGCACGACAAGGCGGCGCAGATGGATGTCAGCATGCTGGATCAAACGGGCGTGGCTTATTCAAAAGCCTTTTACAATGAGCTGGGCGTGGACGTGGGCGCGTATCAGCAAAACTATATAGCTTCAACAGGTGTGCTTATGCTGCTTTTGGCGGGAGCCAGCGGCGCGGCGGCCATAGCCGTGGGCTACTTCGCCTCCAAAACGGCGGCGGGCGTGGCGCGCAACATGAGAAGCGATCTCTTCCGCAAGGTGGAAGGTTTTTCGCTGAACGAATACAATAAGTTTTCCACTGCCTCGCTCATAACGCGAACCACGAACGATATCACGCAGATACAGACCTTTGTTTCCATGGGTGTGCGGCTGCTTTTGTTCGCACCCATAATGGGCATTGGCGGCATATTTATGGCCGTGCAGAAGAGCAGCTCTATGGCCTGGGTAATAGCGCTGGCCGTCATATGCATACTGGCGCTTATAGTGGGCGTGTTCCTTGTGGCAATGCCCAAGTTCAAGATAATGCAAAAGCTCATAGACAAGCTGAACCTCGTTTCGCGCGAGAGCCTTTCGGGCATGCTTGTAATACGCGCTTTCGGCACGCAAAAGCACGAGGAAAAGCGCTTTGCGAACGCAAACGACGATCTCGCCAAGACGCAGCTTTTCATAAATAAGGTAATGACGCTGATGATGCCCATAATGATGTTCATAATGAACGGCGTTACGCTGCTCATAGTGTGGGTGGGCGCGGCTCAGATAGAGCAGTCCGCACTGCAGGTGGGCGACATGATGGCCTACATACAGTATGCCATGATTATAATAATGTCCTTCCTTATGATATCCATGATATTCATAATGGTGCCGCGCGCCTCCGTTTCGGCAGAGAGGATACACGAGGTACTTTCCGTAGAGCCGGCCATAGTTGACCCCAAAACGCCCAAAGCCTTCGAGGCAGACAAAAAGGGCGTGGTGGAGTTCAAAAACGTGCATTTCAAATATGAGGGCGCGGAGGAGGACGTGCTGTGCGATATAAGCTTCACGGCACTGCCCGGCCAGACCACCGCCTTTATAGGCTCCACGGGCAGCGGAAAATCTACCCTTGTAAACCTCATACCCCGCTTTTATGACGTGACCGAGGGCGAGGTGAGCGTTTCGGGCGTGGACGTGCGAGAAGTAAAGCTGCACGACCTGCGCGAGCACATAGGCTACGTGCCGCAAAAGGGCGTGCTGTTCTCCGGCACAATAGCATCCAACCTGCGCTACGGCAAGAAGGACGCTACGGACGCCGAAATAGAGCAATCGGCCGAGATAGCCCAGGCCATGGATTTCATATCTGCCAAGAAGGAGGGCTTTGAATCCGCGGTATCAGAGGGCGGCTCCAACGTTTCGGGCGGGCAGAAGCAGCGCCTTTCCATAGCGCGCGCGCTCACTAAAAAATCCGACGTGTATATATTCGACGACAGCTTTTCCGCGCTGGATTACCGTACGGACACACAGCTCAGAAAAGCGCTCAAGCCGTATACCAAGCAAAGCACGGTGCTTATAGTGGCACAGCGCGTTTCCACCATTCTGCATGCCGACCAGATAATAGTGCTGGACGAGGGCAGGATAGTGGGCAAGGGCACGCATGAGGAGCTCATGCAAAATTGTCCCGAATATATAGAGATAGCCAAATCGCAGCTTGGCAGCGACGCGGTCTAAGGAAGGGGGAAGCAATATATGAAAGCATCGGATATAAAGACCAAACGCCGCCCGCAGGGCGGCATGGGCCACGGCCCGGGCGGCGGAATGGCCATGGGCGGCGAAAAAGCGCGCGATTTTAAGGGCGCGTTTAAAAAGCTGGTTCAGTATATTGGCAAATACAAGGTGGGCGTTATAATAGTTATGCTGTTCGCGGCTGCCTCCACGATATTCGCCATAGTTGGACCGAGGATTCTGGGCACGGCCACCACGCAGATATTCACAGATATGATGGGCATGGTGGACGGCAGCAAAACGGGTATAGATTTTGGCGCGATAGGCAATATACTCATCACACTTGTGCTGCTTTACGGCATAAGCGCAATATTCAGCTATGTGCAGGGCTACGTGATGGCGCGCATCTCCGTAAAGGTGACCTACAATATGCGGCGGGACATTTCGCTTAAAATAAACAAGCTGCCCCTCGCCTATTTCGACAAGCGCAGCTTCGGCGAGGTGCTCTCCCTCATAACGAACGACGTGGACGTTATAACGCAGAGCCTGAACCAGAGCATAACGCAGATAATAACCTCAGTGACCATGATAATCGGTATACTGGTGATGATGTTCTCCATGAGCTGGCAGATGACGCTCATAGCGCTGGCCATTGTGCCCGTTTCGCTTGTTGTGGTGATGTTCATCGTGAAGAAATCGCAAAAGCATTTCTCCGCGCAGCAGGACTACCTCGGCCATGTGAACGGCCACGTAGAGGAAAACTATTCCAACCACATAGTTGTGAAGGCTTTCAACGGCGAGGAGGGCTCCATAAAGGAATTTGACGGCATGAACAAGGAGCTGCACGATTCCGCGTGGAAATCTCAGTTCCTCTCCGGCCTCATGATGCCCGTCATGCAGTTCATAGGCAACATTGGTTATGTGGCGATATGTATACTGGGCGGTTACCTTGTTATACAAAACGCCATAACAGTGGGTGATATACAGGCCTTCATACAATATGTGCGCCAGTTTACGCAGCCCATAACGCAGATAGCCAATATTTCCAACATATTGCAGCAGACGGTGGCCGCGGCGGAGCGCGTGTTCGACTTTTTGGCCGAGCCCGAGGAAAGCCCGGAGCCGCTCAACCCCGCTACGGATGAAAACGTGCAGGGCAGCGTGGATTTTGACGCCGTACACTTTGGCTACAATCCCAACAAAATAATAATAAACGATTTCTCCGCGCACATAAAGCCCGGCCAGAAGGTGGCCATAGTGGGTCCGACCGGCGCGGGCAAGACCACCATAATAAAGCTGCTCATGCGCTTTTACGAGCTGAATTCCGGCTCCATACTGGTGGACGGAATAAAGGCGACCGACTTCACGCGCGACGGATTGCGCAGCATGTTCGGCATGGTGCTGCAGGACGCTTGGCTGGAGAACGCCAGCATACGCGAAAACATACGCTACGGGCGGCTGGATGCCACGGACGACGAGGTGAAGGCGGCGGCTAAGGCGGCGCAGGTGGATCACTTTATACGCACGCTGCCGGACGGTTACGATACCGAGATAAACGAGGAATCCAGCAATGTTTCGCAGGGGCAGAAGCAGCTTCTCACAATAGCGCGCGTAATACTGGCCGACCCCAAGATACTAATACTGGACGAGGCCACCAGCTCTGTAGATACCCGCACGGAGATACAGATACAAAAGGCTATGGACAACCTCATGGCTGGGCGCACCAGCTTCGTTATAGCGCACCGCCTGTCCACCATACGCAATGCCGACGTCATATTCGTTATGAAGGACGGCGACATAGTGGAGCAGGGCACGCACGACGAGCTTATAGAGGCGAAGGGCTTTTACGCAGACCTCTACCTCAGCCAGTTCGAAGACGCCGAGGAGGCCGTATAATATAACGTATTTTAAAAGGTGCTGTCTCAGAACAAAAACTGAGACAGCACCTTTTTTTGATATCTTCTTCAATTCCGCTTGCCATCCAGTTCGGAGTAAAACATATATCCGTCCTTGCCCTTTCGCTTTACCGTGTATGAGGCGTGGTCGGCCTTGTCATAAAGCTCCTCGTATGTGGAGCCGTCCCCGGGATATATGGCTACACCTATACTGGCCGAAATAGATTCCTCCGTATCGCCCATTCTGTATGTGTGGCGTATAGAATCGCATAGCTGTTTCACCTTTTGCCTCACAAAATTTATGTCGGGCAGATTTAGAACCATCAATATAAATTCGTCTCCGCCAAACCTGCCCAAAATATCGCTGGAGCGGAACAGCCGCTTTATTTTCTTGGATATCTCTATCAACACCTCATCGCCGAAGAGGTGGCCAAAGCTGTCGTTTATGTTCTTGAACTGATCTATGTCTATACATATCAGCGCATGCTTTTGCTCCCCCTCCGAGCTTTGAAGCGCATCGTCTATAAGCAGCTTAACGGCGCCCTTGTTGTATAGGCGGGTGAGGTTATCTATCTGGGATTTTCTTCGCATGGCCTCCTCTTTCAAAACATCCTCGTGCACATCCTCGAAGAAGCCTATAGCCTTATATGGTTTTCCATCGTCTCCGTAAACTATTGTTATCGGATTGTTGCACCAGCGAAAATTGCCTCTCTTATCCTTTAGCCTCAGCTTTATGGATTTATGCGTTTTACCCGCCAATACAGACTCAAACACCTCTTCAAAAAGTTCCCTGTCATCGGGATGTATCATATTTGGGTCTATTTTGTCGTTATAATCCTTGCGTTCTTCAGCGTCCACCAAAAACAACTCGTCCAGCGAATGATGGATGTGCACCTTTTCTATATCGTATTTCCATTCCACCACTGCCATTTTAGCGCGGCGGGCAAGCTGGCGAAAGCATTTTTCATCCAGCTCGGCATTTTTCACCATCTTGCCTATCTCCTCCATCATGGCCTTTTGCTCTCTAAGGTCGCGGCAGTAGGAGGCTACCGCGTCCTTACCGTCATAGTTTACGCGTATCAGCGTTATTTCTGCTGGCAGCTCCGCGCCGTTCTTTGTGAGGTGCTGCCACTCGAAGCGGCAATAGCCCTCCGCAAAGGCTCTCTCCAGCAATTCTTTGCTTTTTTCGGAGGATAGCTCTCCATCCGGCTGATATTTTGGCGAATATCCGGCAAAGTTCTTGATGAGCGATTTTTCGTCCCTTTCCTCGAATATATTCAGCATTTCCGTATTGAGATCCAATATATTTAGGCTTCTGTCCCACATGAGGCAGCCTATGGGCGCCTTATTGAACATCAGTGTGACGCGAGAGTCCAGCTGCTTTATTCGCTCCCTGTTTTTTTTCTGCTCACGCAGATAGAATGTGAAAATCAGCGTAAATGATATCGCTATGAACAAGGCTATTGAAACTGTAGCCAGCACAAAAGCGTTCAGCTCTTCCGACACAACGGAATAATCCACAACGGATACTATATACCAGTTTTTTATACCCAGCGGCGCATAGTGCATTATTCTGTGCTGCCCATCCAATATATATTCGGAGCTGCCGCTCTCGCCCGCGCTCATCTTGCTCACTACATCATCATAGCCGTCACCGGAAAGCACCTGCGCTTCGCCGAATGCCTTTAATATATTCATCTTTTCCAAGCCGCTTTTGTCCGTTTTGGTTATAACATCTCCTTGGTTGGTGCAAACGTATGCGTATCCCCTGCCGCCAAACGAGGGGCTGAACATTCCCCGCAGCTTATTTAGCTCCAAAAAGCCCGCCAACACCGCTTTTCCTCCCTTGGGGCCCGTGAGTGGTGTGGATATGCTTATCACCGAATCCTGATTGTGCACAAATGTGAAAGGCTCTGATATAAAGGTTTCGCCGGCCAGTGCCTTTTCAAAATATTCACGCCCGGCGAGATCCATTGAATGGCCGTTGTTATCCACGCCCATGCCGTCCTCGCCCGCTACCGTCAGAAAGTCGAAATCCGTTGTTTTCACGGTAGCGTCAAGCAGGCTCAGCATATTTTTATAGCCGTCCTCCCCGCTCAGAACACCTGTCAGTTGAGCGGACAAAGCCGTTATCAGGTCGGCCTCAAGATCGAATTTGGAAACAAATGTGATACGCTGCTGCTCCAAAGCCTCGTCCAAGCTTTTGTTTGCAGCATATAGTAAATTGTTTTGTATTACATGGGCATAGCCATAAAAGCCTATAATTATTAGTGCTACTACAATTATGGAACTCACCGTAAACCGTGCCATTTTGGTTTTTCTCATAAATTAACTCCTGCGTCCAAGATGCTTTTTTATAATGTCGTGCTGAAGTTAAAGTAAAAATCATAATCGCCGCCGCTTTTCCCCACTGGATTTCTGACACGCCGACACAAATTTTTAGCAAAAAACCTTCAATTTACAAAAAGAGAACTACAGCAATGCCCAGCATACAATAAGCGGATTTACAGGCTTGAAGCAAAAAATCCATTGATGCACATTGCGCAAAGCTGTCAAAACAAATTCTCTACCATTTTGTACTTATGTGTTTATTATATCCCATTTTGCTCTCAAAAAACATTTTTTTAATGTTTCCTACAATATTCCGCCACATTATGTGTTTTTTATCCTTTTATGGCAGTATTCTATACTTTATCCTAGCAGCAGCCGACGGCGACCACTCTATTTATTGTTTTATGGCAGAGCGGCACACAATATATGCAATAAACATTTGTAAAACCGATCCAAAGAGTATATTATGTATGGGTAGGCGCAAAATTGCGCTATCGCAACCAAAAAAGTACGGGCAGGAAATATATGGCCTTAGCTATATCGCCGCTTTTCAGCGGTTCAAAGGGAAATTGCATACTGATAGAGTCCTCGGAGGCCTGCGTGCTCATAGACGCGGGTTATTCATGTTCGCGCATCGTTTCCGAGATGAAGAAGATAGGCCGGCGCATGGACGATGTGGACGGCATACTTATAACGCACGAGCACAGCGACCATATCGCGGGCGTGGGCGTAGTATCCCGCAAGTACGACATACCCGTATACGCGAACGCTCCCACCTGGCAGGCGATGGCCGCCAAAACGGGCGAGCTTGCGCAAAAAAACATGCGCGTGATAGACGACAGCGATTTTTATATAAAGGATATGTGCGTGCAGCCTTACGAGATATCGCACGACGCGGCACAGCCCTTCGGCTACAGCCTGGCCTCGGGCGGCAAAAAAATAAGCGTGATGACAGACCTTGGGCGCGTGAGCAATGGCATATTGAAGTATGTGGAGGGTTCCAACATAGTGCTGCTGGAATCCAACCACGATATTGAAATGCTGAAATGCGGCCCCTATCCATATTATCTAAAAAGGCGCATACTCTCCCCGCACGGCCACCTTTCGAACGACGATGCGGGCGAAACGGCTCTAAAGCTGGCGCTTTCGGGCGTTAGGGGCATACTTTTGGGCCATCTTTCCGAGAAAAACAATTTTTATGAGCTGGCCTACCAAACGGTCACCGGCTACCTTGCGCAAAACGGCGTGGTGGCGGGAAAGCACATAGCCGTGGGGCTGGCCAAGCGCGAGGGGGTAACCGGCTACTATGAGGCAAAATGAGCTTCCTGTAAAATATTCTCTCAAAACTGCAAACATTGCGCTCTTGGCGCTGCTGCTGATATATTCCGCCTTCGATATACTGGAGCTTATTGCCATGTTCGTCACCGGCCGCATGCCCGATCTGGAGTCGGCTATGGTGGCGCGGCTTTTCGCCATGGCTCCCGTGGTTATAATAGCGCTGGTGTCCGCGCGGCCTTCTCTGGCGCTGCGTTTCAAGGCGCCGGGCGCTAAAAATGTGCTGTATGCCATACTGCTGGCCTTTTTTTCCTACCTTGCCGTAAAGGTGCTCGTGACCTTCATAGCCTCCGCCATAATAAGCACGGGCAGGGAGCTTCCGCAAAACCTTGTGGATCAGGTGCTTTCGAACGCGCCCGTTCTGCTTGAAGCGCTGCTGCTCTGCGTTTTTGCCCCCTTCACCGAGGAGATACTCTTTCGCGGCATGGTGCAAAACTCCTTCGAGCGCCGGTTTGGCCTCGCGGCCTTCGTAATTGCCGGGCTGCTCTTCGGCTGGACGCACGCGGAGCCGCTTTCCATAATAAACGGCGCGCTCACCGGCCTGCTTTTGGGTTACATATACATAAAAACGCGCTCGCTCTGGATGCCCATAATATTTCACGCGGTATACAACTTCCTCGCCTTCACATTCGTGCCTGATATATTCGTAATAAATCTGCCGTGGACGCTGGGTCTGTTCCCCGCGCAAAGCATGGATTTTTCCAATTTCAATTACACGGTATACAGCATAGGCATTGCGGCAATAGGCCTGCTTATGAGCTACGTTATGCTTCGCCTAATAGCGCTCCATAATCCACATAACCGGGCGGCGGCGGAGCCGGGCTACCAGCCGGAGCGCGGAGCCACCGCGCTTTTCATACTGGTGCTGGTGGTGCTGGCGGTGCGAACACTGCCCGGCATACTGGCCTACCTGCTGCAATAAGGGGGCGATTGGCATAAAGCTGCATATAATATGCGTGGGCAAAATGAAAGAAGCCTACTTTAAAGAGGCGCAGGCCGAATACGTAAAAATGCTGGGGCGTTTTTGCGATGTGGAAATAACCGAGCTTGCAGACGAACCATTGACGCGCGTGAAAAGCGAGGCGGATGAGCGCGCGGCCATAGCGGCCGAGGGCGCGCGTGTGCTGGAGCGGCTGAAGGGCTATGTCATAGCCTGCGATATACGCGGCAAAAAACTCTCATCGCCCGAATTTGCGGGCAAACTCGGCGATATCATGAACGGGGGCGCGGGCAGCATAAGCGTGGTTATAGGCGGTTCGCTGGGGCTTTCGCCAGAGGTTCTGGCGCGCGCCGATCTGAGATTGAGCTTTTCTGATATGACGCTGCCTCACCGCCTTTTTCGCGTGGTGCTGCTGGAGCAGCTGTTTCGCGCCTTCAAAATATTGCGCGGCGAAACATACCACAAATAGCATTGGTGCACATACACCTTTTCGGCTGAAAGCACCTCTATAATGGCATTGTTCTATTTAAACATAGTGTTTGAGATATTTAATATTCCTTCGCGAACGCAAAGGGCAATACGCTTACAGCACCCGTAAGGCAGGCGGCGCACTCTCTCATGGTCGCGCCGGTTGTATATACATCATCTATCAAAAGTATACGCTTTCCCGCAACATCCACGCCCGGGTTCAGTGCGAACGCTCCGAAAACATTTTCGAACCGCTGCTCCGCGTTCAAATCGAATTGGGGCACCGTGTCTCGCGCCCTTGTTAGCGCATCCGCAAAGGGCAGCTGAGCCGCTCTGCAAAACGCGGCCGCAATGAGCGCGCTCTGGTCATAGCCGCGCCGCGCCATACGCTTTGCGTGGATGGGCACATAACAGACCAGATCGATCGCGGGCGCGTGTTTCTTATATGTCTCCAGCATAACCTCGGCAATGTACTCGGACAGACGCGGCATATCGTCATACTTTAAGCTGTGGAGCAGCTTTCGCACCACCCCGCCATAGCAAAAGGCATGCAGCACACCGCCGGCCATATCGTCCTTTGGCCGCTGCGCCGCCTCCGGCTGTATGCAATCCTCGCAAACGCTCTGCCCGCAAGGTATTTCGCGGCCGCAATATACGCACTTTGTACCCATACCCGCCACACTTCTCAGAATTTCAACAATGTCCATCAGCAATCCCCCCGCCGGCCACGCGTGAAAAATGCCGCAGCTCCTTGGCCAAGGCGGTGGCGCGCCTGCCTGTGGAACCGTTTTTGAGCATATAATCCATCGTATAGCCGTCGCCTATTATTATAACGCGCCGCTTTGCCCGTGTCACCCCCGTATACAGCAAATTTCGTGTGAAAAAGTGGTTAGGCTCATATTTCATGGGAATTATGACCACGTCAAACTCACTGCCCTGGGATTTGTGTATGGTATAGGCAAAGGCGCCGTCCAGCTCGGAAAGCTCCATTATTTCATAATCGCAGCATTTACCGTCCTCAAAGCGCACAGTGGTAAGCCCCGCGCGTATCTGCGCTATCACGCCTATATCGCCGTTGAAAACGCCCTCGCCCTCCATGAGCCGCTCGTTATCGCGCCAAGCTTTGCAGTAGTTGTTCACAATCTGCATCACGCGGTCGCCCTCGCGGAATATGCGATCACCGAAGGCTATCTCCGCCCTGCCCGGTTTCGCCGGGTTCACCATATCGCGAATGAGCAGATTGAGCGACACCGTGCCCACCTCCGTGCGCTTTATGGGCGCTATCACCTGCACGTCCGCGCCCTGCTGCGAAAAGCGGCGGTATTCGGCCAGCACCCGCTCCACCACCTCGGCGCGGCTTCTGCACTCTATGAATTGAAATTCCTCCTCGTCCGGCTCGGGCGATCTTCCGTTCAATATTTCGTAGGCCGCGTCCGCTATGCGCCCCTCGTTTCTGAAATGATATGTAAGCCGTACCTGCCGCACCGCGCCGGAGGAAAGTATGTCCCGCATCACGTTGCCCGGGCCTACGGAGGGCAGCTGGTCGGCGTCGCCCACCAAAAGTAGCCTGCTTCCCGGCTTTACCGCGCGCAGCAGATTGCCGAACAAAAATATATCCAGCATGGATACCTCGTCCACGATCACAACGTCCGCCGTGAGCGGGTCCTCCTCGTTTTTGCGGAAGTAGCACTGAAAAGCGTCCTCATCGTAGGCATATTCCAGCAGACGGTGCAGCGTTTTTGCCTCACCGCCCGTGGCCTCCTGCATACGCTTGGCCGCCCGTCCGGTGGGCGCGGCCATCGCGCAGGAAAAACCCGCCGCGCCCATAATGTTCAGCACCGCCTTCAAAATTGTGGTCTTGCCCGTGCCCGGTCCACCCGTTATGACGCACACACGGCTTTCCGCAGCCGCGCGCACCGCCTCCGCCTGCTCGTCAGAAAGCGAGAAGGCCGCGCGCTGCTTTTCCAAAAGAGCGTCCAGCCCGGCTATTTTTTCGCCGCCGGAGCAGCCCGCCATCGTGAAAAGCTTTGCTGCCGCCTTCACCTCAGCATCGTTTGCGCGTTTACTTGCCACCACTGTGAAATCCTTGGCGTAGCGGCGCAGCACCACCTCACCGTCCCGCGTCATGGCCAGCAAGCAGCGGTTCACCTCACGCGCCTCCACGCCCAAATGCTGCGCGACGTGCGGCACGAGGCGGTTTTTTATAACGTACATATCGCCGTTCCCCAGTAGCTTGTTGAGCACGTTCATTATGCCGTTTTTTATGCGAAAGGGGGAGCTTTTATCAACCCCTAGGTTTTGCGCTATCCTGTCCGCGGTTATAAAATCTATGCCGCGTATCTCAGATATCAAAATATACGGATTTTGGCGTATCATGGAGGCCGCGCCCCCGCCCAGCTTGGTTGCCGCCGCCGTGGCCTGCCGCGCGGTGAGCCCCATTCCCATTAGCTCGGAATAGGTATATTTTTCGCGCGAATATTCGGTGAAGGCCGCGCTTATGCTCTGCGCCAGCTTGCGCGAAACGCCCTTGACCTCGGCTAAAAGCGCTGGCTCGTGCTCTATCACGGCAAAGGTGTCCTCTCCGAAATGCTCCACTATTCGCCCGGCCAGCACCTCGCCCAAGCCCTTTATGAAACCGCCGCCCAAAAAGAGCGCCATGTCGTTCAGGTCGCTTGGCAGCATGCTGTGGTAGGAGGAAACTGCAAACTGCCGTCCAAAGCGCGGGTGCGTTTTGAATTCGCCAAAAAAGCGCGCCTGCTCGCCCACGGCCAGCCCGTGCATACTGCCCACGGCAACGAAGGGCTCCTCCGCGTCTATCTCCGCCACGGTGTACCCGTCATCCGCCGTATATATTATTTCCGCCACCGTTCCGGTAAGCTCTTCCGGCATAGCCATGCCCCCGCAAATATTCGCCACGCACCGCCGCAGCTTTCCATAAATATAACACCAGCCACCCTCAAGCGCTCAGAGGGTGGCTGCTTAATAGCTCAGTTGAGCCGTTTTATTTTATTTCCGCCTTTATGGCGTCCACCATGTCAAGACGCTCCCAGGGCAGATCCAAATCGTGCCTGCCGAAGTGGCCATAGGCCGCCGTCTGCCTGTATATAGGCGCGCGCAGACCCAAACGGTTTATTATGCCGTTCGGCCGAAGATCGAACAGCTTTGTAACGATGTCCGCGATCTCTGTGGAGTGCATTTTGCCCGTGCCGAAGGTTTCCACAAAAACGGAAACGGGATGCGCCACGCCAATCGCGTAGGCAAGCTGTATTTCGCACCTATCTGCAAGGCCCGCCGCCACTATGTTTTTAGCAACGTGACGCGCCGCGTAGGCCGCGCTCC
>CAYXFB010000032.1:0-27443 GCA_964464145.1 uncultured Christensenella sp. | reverse complement strand
ACAAAAATGGATGCTACGCCTACGCCTAGCATCCATTTTTTCGACAGTCTGAAGCAAAAAGCCGGACGATAAAGTCCGGCTTTTTGCGTATGTATATCATTTCGTCGTTATCAGTTTATATCCGCGCCCAGCGGGCCTGCCAGCTCTTTAATGAAGAACAGCTTTCCCGGCAATGTGGGCATATAGCTTGCGGGCACCCAAATGTCCGGCGTGTAGCGCAACGTCACCCAGAGCGACATACCCTGCCACATGAAGCCACGGCTGTATGTGCCGTCGCATCCGCCTATTATGCGGTCTGACTGCAAAAAGAGTCCCGGCCCTATTGTGTTCGCGGTGCAGGGCACCATGGTGGTGCGGCTTTTGAAGCTGTGCAACGCGTTTTGCTCTATGGTGAGCGGGTTCAGCTTTGCGCCCAGCCGGTGCGTTTGCGCCCTCCATTCCGCTTCGTTCGCGTATTCGCCCGCGAACTGCGGCTCCCAAAAGGCTATGTGGAAGACCCGGCCAATACCGAACACGGTAACCAGCTCCGCGCCCTGCGCCTTGAGCGTCGCTATTTTTTCCGCGTAGGCGGGCAGGTTTTGCTGCGTGGCGAAGTTGCGCTGCGCCTCGGGCACGGTCAGCTCACCCATCGGTCCGTAGAGCGCCGCCTCCATGGCGTGCTGGAAGGAACCGGGATCGCTGGCGGGCAGCGTTTTGCCCTCAGCGTCGCTCCATTCGTCCATATTGAAGCCGTATACGTGGTGCATGTCCACATTCCATTCCTTGAGGAAATACACCGCCCAACGGTACATCCCCATGGGCCCGACCGGCCAGATCATGGCCAGCTTCTTGCCCTCGTCGCGCGTGCGCTTCACCGTCATGGCGATCTCGTGACCCATCATCATGCCGAAAACGGTATCGTCATCGCAAGCGACGGGCGAAAAATCCGCGTGCCAAAAGCTTTGGCGGTCTAAAACCTCCTCCGCGCCGTGAGAGCAGCATTCGTCTATGCGCGCCAGATCCCAGCCGGCCGGGTAGTAGTTTTCCATGTTAGAGCCTTTTATTGTAGATAGCATGTCCATGAATTTTCCTCCTCATAATATTCGCCGATCGAAAGCGTTTATAGTTTTTTCGCCTCACCCGCATCGGACGGGGAGGTGAATTGTATTTATCGTTTCGTGTTTTGCATTAGGGCAGAAGCCTTTGCGTTCTGAAACGGGGCCAGCCCGCGTACTGCCTGAATCCCTCCGCGTAGCCGCAGCTGGCCTGCAAACCACGGTATTTGTTGCAGGTGCGCACAAAGTCCAAAAAGTCTATGTGGTCGTGCTCCAGCATCCATTTCACCTGGCTTTCGTGGCAGGCCACGGCCTCCAGCTTGCGCTCCATTTCCTCCGTGATATCCACATATTCGGTGGGAATAAAACCTATGCCCGCCAGCGTATCCATGTAAAAAACGGGCGGAAAGTTCGCCCACGCGGGTTCACTTCGCGCAAAGTGCGGTATGGTGCAGCTAAACGAAGCGTCGTAGGCCAGACGGCTGGATTCCATATGATCGCGCATATAATCGTCCGGGTTGTGCGTTATTATGACGTCCGCCTTGGTTTGGCGAACCACCTCGGTCAGCTTTTCGCGTATGGCTCGGTCGGCAGAATCCACCGACAGATCATCCACATCTATGCTTATAGACTCCGCGCCCAGCAGCGCCGCCGCCTTCCTCGCCTCGCCGTCGCGCAGCTTCTTCAATTCCTCCGGCTCGATCACCATATGCCCCAGCGAACCGTTGGCCACATGACACATAAAAACCTTATGCCCCTGTTTGGCATACCTAGCCAAAGTACCGCCGCAGGCGATTTCCAGATCATCGGGGTGACAGCCTATTCCAAGTATATTCATGTTGTTCTCCTTTTGTGTGCGTTTGCCTCCGGCGGCTAAGAAACTTTTTTGCAAAAAAGTTTCTTAGAACTTCAAAAAACCTTATGGTAGTGTAATATAAGCAGCCGGTGCTCCGCGAAACAATGTCTTAGGAGGGAGGGCACGCCCCCCTCCGGCCTAAAAGGCACGTAGCTCCGGCTTTGCGTCAGTACATAATCCAGAAAACGCCGAAGGCGTTTTCGCGGGGTCTGGGGATCAAATCCCCAGCGGGCGTGGGCAGCGCCCACGACCTTCCCTCGCATCACAAACTGGCAGCAGCCACACTCTGCCCGACACGCCGCGTCTTTTCATCCGGCAAGGACAGCTCTATGGCATCCGCGTATTCGGGATACTCCTCCGCCAGCACGCGGCGGGCGTGGGACAATATCACCTCGCCGCCCTCACCGGACATTATGCGCCCCATGAGCAGCACGCCCGTCATGCCGTAGAAGTGGTGGTACAGCGCCGCGGCATGGCCGAGGTATACGCCCATCGATTCATATATGGGCAGCGCTTTTTCGCGATCTGAAAGAAACAGCTCCTGTATCTGCTTGAGCTTTTCGGCCGGGGTTTGCGCGGTAAGCGGTATGCTTCCGTTTGCCGCCAGCTTTATCGCCCCGTCTTGAGAAAAATATTTGACACCGCAGCCAACATCGCCCGACCATTCGTCCTGCATAGCCTGCGCGTTGAGGTCTACCGGCGCGAAGGCCAGCTCGTTCAGCCAACCCTTTATGAGACCCGCCTCGTCCACAAAGCCCGCCGCTTCGGAGGTGCCCATTGCTATGCCCAGCAGATTGTTTCTGCCCATGCCCATGGCTCCGGCCAGCGCGGCCACGTCGCCATCGTTCGCCACGGTCAGCGGCGCGCCTATCTCGGCGGCGGCGCGAATGTATATATCCTTAGCCGAAGCGTTGAACTTGTCCTGCGGCACCTTTATGAAGAGGGAAGCCACCATGCAGCGGTTGTCCACATAGATGCCGGCGGAGGAAACGCCTATAGCGTCCACGCGCGGCAGATAGCTCTGCGCGGTGCGGAGCGAATCCATTATGCCATCGTAATGGTATTGCGGGTCCTCCTGAAGCTTGGGGTGCCACACCACCTCGTTGCTGAACACCGCCTTGCCGTCTATCACGGCTGATACCTTGCGATCGCTTCCGCCCGCGTCGAAGCCTATGCGGCAGCCCTTTTCGTTGCCGCCTATCTTCACCGGACGGTCGTTTTCGGCTATCTTTTCCGAATAGGGCGCTGTTTTCACGGAAAAAGGCCGCTCGTATACGCGGTTCATGAACTCCGCGTCAAACTCGCGCGCGCCTCCTTTGGCATAACATTGTTTTATATATTCGCCAATGCTGTCCGCGCCGTATATCGTTACCTCGTAGCCGCCCTTCATCCATAGCAAAAACTTCACTATGCGCTCAGTAAGCTGGCGGTCCGCCTCCTCAAAGCCGGAAGCGTGCAACATTGTTTCGTACACCGAGACCGCCTCGGCGCTACGGCGCACGGCTATTGCCACGGGCACGCCGCCATTTTGGGCGGTGCTGGCGCTGTGTGCGCGCAGCGCGGCCATCATGGGTATAAACCCGCCGTCCAGCGCGGGTATGTTCTTCACGTCAAAATTGAGTCCGTTCCATTCCATCGTATGTTTAGTGCTCCTTATATTATTCAAATTTACCGAGACGCAACGCCACCTCGGAGGCAAAGCTGTCTATCTTTTTCTTTATTAAGGCGGCGGGCGAGATATCCGTGTGTATGAGCGCGGAAAGATCCAGCCCGTATATGGCTTCGGTCATGGTGTCCGTTCCGTGGCTTTCGAAGAAGGTTGCGTTTGCCGCGCGCCTGCCCAGCACGGCCGCGTCATAGCGCTTGCCGCCCGTGATCTGCGAATCATAAACGCCCATGAGCGCCGCCGCGAGGTTGGGGTGCGCGGACGCGTCGAACACGGTCTTTTCGCCGTCGGGCAGCCAATCCAGCCCGCGCCACACCTCCATGCCGTACAGCTTTTTGGGGCGAAGCTCGGCGGGAAGCGAACGAATGGCGGCTACCACGCGCAGGGCAACCGCCACGTGCGTATCGTGCTTGTCCGCAAAATTGTGCGTGTACACCACCTCCGGGCGGCAGCGGTCTATAAGCGCGGCAATGCTTTTAACCACCGCGCCGCTTTTGGCGTCCTTCACGGCGGCGCTGGGGTAGCCCAGCTGCACCATGGCGGCGTACTCGCCTATGAGCGCGGCTTTGTTTTGCTCGCTTACGCGTATGGCCTTCATATCCTCGTTGGTGTAATCCGCGTAGATACCGGAGCGCGGGCTGCCCGCGCCGTCCGTCACCACGCAGGCGGAAAACCAGGCGTCGCGTTTGCCGAAGCAATCTGAGATCGCGTTGTAGGCCATAAATTCTATATCGTCCTGATGCGCGGAAAAGCAGAGTGCCGTTGTTTTGGCAAAGGCCGCGCCTTCGGGTGCACCGTCCGGTATAAATATAGTTTCATTTTCAGAAAAAAGACTCATTTGGGTTATCCTCCTGCGCTTTTAGCGGTATTTGACATTGATTATACTGATAATATTCAAAAAAAGATACGACTATAGTAGCAAAAAAATTTCACGCTTCGCAACGCCAGTTGCAGGCGGTTATATAAAAATACCCCCGCCAACCGTCCTGTTTTCTTCATATTGCGGCGAATAGCTGTGACGTTCAATTAATTTCAAAACTGAAATTAATTGTTTCCGTAGCTCTCGGCGGCGTGAAATGTTCACAAATACCGCTATTCGGCGGCATTATGCGCAATTTTGCCTCCGGCGGAGCAGGCTGGGAGTAATTATTTATTTTTTTGCAGAAAAAAATGTTGACACGGTGCACGTTTTTAATTTAACATAATGTCAAGCAAAATCCCCAAAACGCAAAATGGTTAATAGAGTGGTATTCCCAAATGGAATCAATAAGTTTGTCGGAAAAAGATAGAAATCAAATATTGATATTGCGCCAGCTTATGGACGGCAGGCCGGTGTCCGCAACGGACATGGCAAGAAAAACCAACCTGAGCGCGGCCACCGTGAGCAGGGTATTCCGCGATCTGCGTGACAAGGAGCTAATACTCTTCAACGGTAAGGTAAAGACGGAAAAGGGGCGAAATCCCGATCTGTATTGCTACAACAGCGAATATGGATTTTTGCTGCACTACTACGTTACAAACAAGGCAATAATAGGCTACCTCGCCAATCTGGACGGCGGGATAATAGAAAAAGCATATATAGGCTACGGCGAAAATGACACGCTGGACGACTTTTTTACAATAATAGGCGCAATACGGAAAAAGCTGAGCGGCGCCATAAGAAATCGCAAGGGCGGCATATTGGCGGCGGGCTTCTCCATACCGGGCGTGGTGAATCAGGCCAACGGCACCGTGTATACCATTCCGGATGTATACCAGCTAAACAACATAAAGTTTTTCGATTACGCGCGGCGGGTGCTGGATATGCCCGTGATAGCGAACAACATATCCTGGCTGTCGGCCGTGGGCGAGAAGAGCAGGGTATACCCCTACGCGAACAGCCTGGTGTATCTGGTGTTCAACAACTACCACGGCGTGGGCGCGGGCATAATATACAAAAACGAGCTGATACGCGGCGGCATGCACTACGCGGGTGAGATCGGCCAAACCTGGTTTGATCGAAACTATACTTTCAAGGACTACGCGGAGGGCAGGGGCATGCTGGAGCATACGGCCAGCATGAAGCACATATACGATAAGGTAGAGACGGCCATAAAAGAGGGTCGCGCGCCCACGCTGCAAAAGCTGCGGGCGGAATCGGGAGACGGCTGCCTAAGCCTGAGCATGCTGGAAAGGGCGGCGTGCTGCGGCGAGCGATCCGTTATTGATATACTGGATGAGGCTGCGGATGTATGGGCGGGCGTGGTTGCCAATCTGAACTTCATAGTGAACCCGGAGTTCATAGTTTTGGGCGGCTGCCTTAGTGCAAAGAACAAATATATGTTCCGGCTGCTGAACGAAAGAATGGATATGCTGAGCCTTTTTCGGCCCAACGTACAGATGAGCGTTACGGGCGAGGAGGCGCAGCTATACGGCGGGCTGCACGAGCTGCGGGAGTATGTGAACAGCCGCATAATAATGAAAGAGGCCGTAAGATAGCGGCGGAGGACTGCGCATGACAGCAAGGGAAAGATTGATGGGCTTTTTGGCCGGAGAAAAGACGGATCGCATACCCAACCTAAACATAATAATGCAGTTTGCCGCGCGTGAGATAGGCGTTTCCTACGGTGAATATTGCACAGACTACAAGAAGCTGGCGCAAGGCAACATAGTCTGCGCGCAAAAATACGGCATAGATTGCGTTACCGTGATGTCCGACCCCATGCGCGAGGCGCACGACTACGGCACGGATGTGGTCTTCCCCGAGGACGACGTGCCCTACCCGAGGACAAACCTTTTGGCAGACAAGGCGGCGCTCAAAAATTTGAAGGTCACCAAGCCCGAGGATGGCAGGCGCATGAGCGAAAACGTGGAAACGGTGGCCTACTACAAGCGTGAACTGGGCGATGAATATCCGGTTTTCGGCTGGGTGGAGGGCTGCTTTGCCGAAGCGGCCGACCTCAGGGGCGTGAATGAGTTTTTGATGGATATAATGGACGACGAGACTTTCGTGACAGAGCTTTTGGAGCTGTGCCTAGAGCAGGCCATAGTATACGCTCGAGCGCAGGTGGAAGCGGGTGCGGACATTATAGGCGTGGGCGACGCCATATCCTCCGTGGCCGGACCGCATATGTATAAGGCGCTGGCGGGCGGCTACCAAAGGCGGCTGCTGAAGGCGATACGCGATATGGGCGCAAAGACCAAGCTGCACATTTGCGGCAACACAACGCCCTTCCTAGAGCAGATACCCTTCGAATATGTAGATATATTCGATGTGGACTGGATGGTGCCCCTCCAAAGAGCGGCGGAGCTGGCCGCGGGCAAGGGCATGGTATGCGGAAATTACGATCCCGTGGCCGTGCTGCTGCAGGGCACAACGGACGATATAGCGCTGGCGGTGCGCAATTGCGCCAAGCTGGGCGGCATAAGCGCGGCGGGCTGCGAGGTACCCAAGTTCACGCCGGTGGAAAACCTGCTGGCGGTGCACCAAACACTCTGCGAAATATAAATCTAACGGAGGACGGATATGAAAAATAAAATAGCTGTACACACAAATAGTTATCACGGGTTCACGCTGGATGAGGCGCTCAGCGGCATTGCGGCGGCGGGCTTCAAATACGTGGAGCTCACGGCGGTGCGCGGCTGGACAGAGCACGTGATATCCGACATGACGGACGAGCGGATAGCGGACGTTAAAAACAAGCTGAAGCATTACGGGCTGGAGGCCATATCGCTGAGCGGCCATTGCAATCTTATGGACGAGACGCGGCTGGCCGATTTTGAAAAGAACATAGAGCTGGCGGATAAATTCGGCTGTGAATATATAGTGACATCCACTGGCGAGGCGCACTTTGGTGAAAACGAAAGCTTCGCGGACGATGTGCTGGTAGCCAATATAAAGCGCATAGTGCCCAAGCTCAAGCTGCACGGCATCACAATGGTGCTGGAGGTGCACGGGGAATACGGCACGGGCGAATCGCTTTACAATATAGTAAAGGCGGTGGGCTCCGAATATGTGGGCGTGAACTACGATACCGCCAACGTGGTATATTACGGCAAAAAATACCCGGAGCAGGAGATAAAAACCTGTGCGGAGGGTGTGAAATACGTCCACCTAAAGGACAAGGCGGGCGAGATGGGCGAGTGGAACTTCCCGGCGGTAGGCTCGGGAGATTTGAAGCTCAAGGAATTTATGGAATACATGGACGGCGCAGGGTATACCGGGCCGTATTGTATAGAAATAGAGTATACGGAAGAATTTACCATGCGAGAAAAGCAGCCGGGAGATATAGAGGTAGCAAACAAGGCCATGGTGGATTCTTACAAATATTTGGAGTCCATAGGCAGAATTTGAACATTCCATAAAGAAGTGGACACTATGGGGCATATATAATTTATAATCAATGTTAGTTTGGGGACAATCCCTGAATATATATAAAAACATGGAGGTAGAACATGAAAAAAACATTAGTTACAATCTTGGCGGTAGTGCTTGTAATAGCGCTGGCCGTTGGTCTGGCCGGATGTAAAGAACAGGCTCCCGCGGCGGCTCCCGCTGCAAGCGAGGCTGCTTCTGCGGCTCCCGCTGCTACTGAGGCTCCGGCTTCTGAGGCTCCCGCAGCTTCCGAGGCTCCGGCTTCTGAGGCTCCTGCCGCAAGCGAAGAGCCTGCCGCAGCACCTGCCGGAGAGCCAATAAAGCTGGGCTACATCGCTTACGACATGACAGACCCGTGGAACGATTATTCCGCGAAGGCTTTCGAGTATGCGGCAACTCAGGCAGACGTACCCGTTGAGGTGCTGGTGAGAGATTCCAAAAACAGCGTGGAAGAGTCTGTAAAGGTTATGGAATCCCTTATACAGGAAGAGGTTGACGGTATATCCATATTCCCCATCTCTGTAGAGCAGGGCACACAGCTTATAAAAATGGCAAACGACGCGGGCATACCCGTGACCGTGGAAAACTTTGAGATGGATCCGGAAAACTCCGGCGACTATCTGGCGGCCGTTGCCTGTCGTTACGATGACATCGGCTATGCCGCTATGCAGTACATCGCAGAGCAGAAGCCGGGCGCAAAGGTATTCTTCGTAGCCGGCCAGCAGGGCGCGGGCGTATACGAGAAGTATCAGGAAGGCGTGGATCGCGCGCTTGCAGAGCTTGGAGACAAAATATCCATAGTTCGCACAGAGCACGCCGATTGGGCTACAGACAAGGCCATGACGGTTACACAGAACGTTATACAGTCCGGCGAAGAGTTTGATTATATATTCGCGAACAACGGCGCTATGGCCAAGGGCGCGTACCAGGCACTGCAGGAGGCTGATATGGCAGACATACCGATAGTATCAACAGGCGGTTCCATGGACGATTACGACATGCTTGAGCAGGGCGTAGAAGCCGCCAACATGACGGCTCCGGTTAACATCCAGGGCGTTCAGACATTCCTGAACATATACGAGTTCGTAAAGAACGGCACAACTCCGGCTGAAAAATTCCAGCCCCTGCCCGTTATACCCGTTTCCGCTACAGACCTCTCACAGTTCATAAAGTGGGATGATTACGCTGCGGCTTACGAGTACGTTGCATAAAGAAAATCAATTTTAAAACTGAATCGCGTTTGCCGGCTCTTCCCCGAAAGCGGGGAAGAGCCGCAAATTGTGGTTTCAACTCTACAATACGCGGGTAATAAAAACCGCGAAGTTAGCATAAGGTTGTGATAGATATGAGCATAGAATACCAGAACCAAAAGCCCGTCATAGAAATGAAGAACATTGTGAAAGAGTTCTCCGGCATAAGGGCGCTGTCCGATATCACATTCGACCTTTACAAAGGGGAGATACACTGCCTTGTGGGCGAGAACGGCGCGGGCAAAAGCACGCTTATGAAAGTGCTTTCGGGTGCCTACCGTCCGGACGGCGGCAGTATCACAGTGGAAGGCAAGGAATATAGAACGCTGAACCCAAACCTGTCTCAGGAGCTGGGTATAAGCATAGTTTACCAGGAAAACGACCTGGTGCAGACCACAAACGTGGTGGAAAACATATACGTTGGCAGCGAGAAAACAAAGTTTCTGGGCTTTATGGATTTTAAGGCCATGAGAAACGAGATCGCCGCCGAAATGAAAGATCTCGACATTGTATTAGACATAAACACAACAATCGAAAATCTATCTGTTGCAGAGCAGCAGTTTGTAAAAATATTAAAGGCCATCTCGGCACACCCAAAGATACTCATAATGGACGAGCCCACATCCATGTTCAACGTGGAGGACGCGGGCAGGGTGCTGGCGCTGTGCAAACGCATAGCGGCACGCGGCATAAGCATAATATACATATCCCACTATCTAAACGAGGTGCAGGAGATAGCCGACCGCATAACGGTAATCCGTGACGGCGCCGTGGTGAACACATACAACAACGAAAACCGCGACGTGCCGCTTTCCGATATAACGCGGGACATGGTGGGCCGGCCGGTGGATATGTTTTATTCCAAGGAAAAACACGACATAGGCGACGTTATGTTTGAGGTGAAAAAGCTCAGGCTCACAAAGGATTCGCCCGAGGTGAATTTTTCCGTGAGGCGGGGCGAGATACTGGGCTTTGCGGGCATGGTGGGCTCCGGACGCACGGAGATAATCCGCGCGATATCGGGTGCCGATAAGCGCTATGACGGAGAGGTGTACCTAAACGGCAAGCTGCTCACCATAAAAAATCCGGCGAACGGTATAGACGCGGGCATTGCCCACATAACGGAGGATCGGCAAAAGCTGGGGCTTTCGCTTTCGGCCAGCGTGCTTGAAAATATGCTGGTGGTGGGGCTGCGGCGCAAGATAAAGGGCAGCTTCATAAACCTCAAAAAAATGCCGCCGCTGGTTACGGGCATAGTGCAGGATCTCAAAATAAAAACGCCCTCCGTGATGCAGGACGTAATATACCTCTCGGGCGGAAACCAGCAGAAGGTGGTGCTGGGAAAATGGCTTTTCGCCGACCAGGAGGTGTATATATTCGATGAACCTACGCGCGGTATAGACGTGAACGCGAAGGCGGAATTTTACGGCCAGATGTCTGCGCTCACAAAGGCGGGCAAATGCATAATAATGATCAGCTCCGACATGCCGGAGCTCATATCTATGAGCGACAGAGTGCTGGTGGTGCGGGATGGCGAAATAAAGGACGAGCTTACGGGCGACAACATAACTGAGCAGGAAATTATAAAGAGAGCCTTGGGGGTAGAAAAGTCATGAACGAACAAATGATAAACAAAAACAAGGGAAGCTGGATGAAGGATCAGCGCATACTGCTGGTGCTGGTGATGATAATCATGGTGGTGGTGGTTTCCGCTATAAACCCAAAGTTTATTGACGTGAAAAACATACTGGCCATATTCCAGCAGATATCCGTTATGGGTATACTCACAATGGCCATGGCCATGCTGCTCATAAGCGGCGGTATCGACCTTTCTATCGGAAACATAATGGGTCTTTCGGCCATAGTGATGGCAAGCCTCGTTATGGACGGGTGGACTATGCCCACAGGCATAATAGCCGGTCTTTTGGTGGGTCTGGTGTGCGGCGCGCTCAACGGCGTTATAATAGCCAAGAGCAAGTGCGTTCCGCTCATAATTTCGCTGGGTACCAGCCAGGTGTTTTACGGCCTTTCGCTCACCGTTTCGCAGGGGCGAATAATGAGCTTCAAGGGCAAGCTGGATATGATAGGCCGCGCCAAGATAGGCGACGTTTTCCCTGTAATGATATTCTTCCTCATAGCCATGGTAATAATAGCCTACATAATAATAAACTACACGAAGTTTGGCCGCAGGCTGGTGGCCATAGGCGGTAACGAGAAAAACGCCTTCCTCTCCGGTATAAATGTGGACGGCCACAAGATAGCCATATACATAATAAGCGGCCTGTTCTGCGCGATAGCCGCCATAGTGTTCTCGGCAAGGCTGGATTCTGTTAGCGCAAACGCGGGCGCGGGCTATGAGCTGAACGCTCTTACAGCCGCAATAATAGGCGGTATCACCTTTGAGGGCGGGCGCGGCACCATTCCGGGCGCCTTCCTGGGATGTCTGTTTATGGGCATAGTCACTAACGCCATGGTCATACTGGGCGTGGAATCATACACGCAAACGATAATCACGGGTATCATAATTGTGGGCGCGGTGGTGCTGAGTAATATAAGCAACATTCGCAAGGGCAACAACTAGATAAGAAGCGAGGATAAAAATATGCTTAACGCGGCATTGATAGGCGCGGGCGTGATAGGTCACGATCACGCGAAGGCCTATGCAAATATGGAAGGCGCGCGGCTCTGCGCCGTGGCCGATCTGGACGAGGTAAAGGGCAGAGAGATCGCCGATAAATACGGCTGCGCGTGGTACGCGGACGCGGAGGAGATGCTAAAAGCGGAGCAGATAGACTTTGTGGACATCTGCCTGCCCTCCTTTCTGCACGAGCAATACGCTCTTTTGGCGGCAAAGTACAAAAAGCACATACTGTGCGAAAAGCCGCTCACGCTCACGCTGGAATCCGCCGACCGCATAATAAACGCGGCGCAGGAGGCGGGCGTGCGCTTCATGGTGGCGCAGGTGGTGCGCTTTTGGCCGGAATACGTGGAGATAAAGAAGCGGTACGCGGCGGGCGAAATGGGCGAGGTGAAGATGGTGTACGCAAACCGTCTGGCGCAGCACCCCAATTGGTCCACATGGCAGGCCGACCCAAGCAAGAGCGGCGGCGGGCTTTTCGATCTGCATCTGCACGATATAGACTTTTTGCAGTACATGTTTGGCGACGTGGCCAGCGTGTACGCGGCGGGAAAAGCAAGCCCAACCGGCTGCTGGAACCACGTAATGAGCACGCTCACGTTCAAAAACGGCGTGCGCGCCACGGCTGAGGGCATATTCGATATGACGGACGGCTATCCCTTCACCATGACCTTCCGTCTGGTGGGCGAGCGCGAGACCATAGACTATCAGATGGTGGCGGGCTTCAACCTGGAGGACGTGGCAAACGCCAAGCGCGCCGCCATGAAATACGAGCAGGGCAAGGAGCCGGAGAAGCTGGCGATAGTGGAAAACGACGCATACCAAAACGAGCTGGAATATTTTGTGGATTGCGTGGCGAACGATAGACCCTTCGAGGTAATAACGCCGGAGGATTCGCGCCACGTTATAGAGATAATATGCGCCATCAAGCAGTCGCTTGAGACGGGCAAGGTAGTGGAACTGGGCTAACGCGCTATGCGCACGAGGTGATATAAATGAAACTGGGAGCGAGTTTTTACTCCTTCGCGCAGGACGCGAATGTGCGCGAGGCGATGGAGCATTGCAAAAAAGCGGGCTATGACGGCGTAGAGCTGGTTTTAAGCGACGCGGGCTATCTGAATATGAAAACAGCGGACGCGGACGTTACCGCCATGCGCGCCATGGCGCAGGATATGGGGCTTGAGATACCCAGCGTGGGCGTGTGGTCGCTCTGGGACAACAACCTCGTTTCCGCTGACGAAAAAATGCGCGCGGACGCGGAGGCCATTATATCGCGCCAGCTAGAGATAGCCTCGCTTTTAGGCGCGGACACCATACTGGTGGTGCCGGGCAGCGTGGGGAATGATTTTGCCGCCAAAAAAGAGCTGGTGCGCTACGACATAGCCTACGAGCGCGCGCAGGAGGCGCTTTGCCGCCTCGCCAAAAAGGCGGAGCAGCTCAAGGTAAATATAGGCGTGGAAAATGTGTGGAACCGCTTTTTGCTGTCTCCCATAGAGATGCGCCGCTTCGTGGACGAGATAGATTCTCCTTACGTGGGAGTATATTTCGACGCGGGCAATATAATATACATAGGCTACCCGCAGCACTGGATAGAGATACTGGGCAGCCGCATAAAGAAGATGCACCTTTGCGATTACCGCGCGTCTCAGGCCGGCCTCGGAGCCTTCGTTGACCTTTTATCGGGAGATGTGGATTACCGCGCCGTTATGGCCGCGCTCAAAAGCATAGGCTACGACGATTACCTGACGCTTGAGATATTGCCAAACTTTAGTGATTTTCCATACGTGCCCATATATTCAAACAAGTGCGCGTTGGATACTATAATAAATTTATAAACTTAACCAAATGGGAGGGGAAAAAAGAATGTCTATAATGTACGATGAAATTATGGAACAGGCGCGCGTGCTTGCGGGCATAGAGAGCGCCAACGAAGCGGTGTACGCCGCGCTGCTGGAGGATATAAAGGCGGCGGGTGTGGATAGGATAGCCATAGCGGCGAGGGGAACCTCTGACCACTGCGGCATATATATAAAATATCTCTCCGAAATAATAATGGGGATGCAGGTCTCGCTGGCCGCGCCCTCCGTATGCACCCTGTACGGCGGCAGCGTGAATTACGATAAGACGCTCGTTATAGCCATATCTCAGTCGGGCATGGCCGAGGACGCGCTGGCCGTTGTGCGTGACGCGAAAAAGAGCGGCGGCATAACGGTTTCGGTAACGAACGAGCCTGATTCGCCGCTTGCCAAGGAGGCGAAATACAGCCTGCTGTGCGCCGCGGGCAAGGAGACCAGCGTAGCCGCCACCAAGACATTCACGGCGCAGATGTACAGTCTCGCGCTTCTGATAGCCAAATGGTCGGGCAACGCGGAGCTTTCCGGCCAGCTTGCCGCGCTTCCCGCGGGCATAGAAAAGGAACTCAAAAAAGCTAAGGACATAATGGCGCTGGCACGGGAATATACCTTTATGCAGGAATGCTTTGTGCTGGGTCGCGGCCTTATGTACCCCATAGCCATGGAGGGTTCCCTTAAAATGATGGAGACCACCTACACGAACGCGCGCGGCTTTGCGATATCAGACTTCCAGCACGGTCCGCTGGCGCTCGTTAGCGACAATACGCCCATATTCGTATATTGCTCGGATGACGACGCCAAGGGCGATGTTTCTGCAATGGTGGAGAATTACGCCAATCTGGGCGCATACATAACGATGGTAACGAACGACGCGGAGCTTGCCAAAAAAGCGCAGCGCGTAATACTGGCTGAGCCCTCGGGCAAGTACGCCGCTCCCTTCCACACGGCCGTTATAGCGCAGATGTTTGCCTGCGGCCTGGCGGAAGCAAAGCGCCGCACACCAGACGCGCCCCGCAACATAAAGAAGGTAACGATAACAAAATAGATATGGCCTATACGATAGGCTCTGTTCCTTCCCCCATTCGCGGCGGGCGGAAGCGGAGGAAAACCATATATTTCAATATGCTTACACCGATTTTTTGTAATACATGAAAAGACGAGGAAATCCGCTCATACGGGCGGATTTTTTCGTATTAGAATATGCAATTGACAGTATAAGCCAGCGCGTGTTACAATGTAACACAGAGAGGATGTGATTTTTGTGGCACATGTTTCACTAAGAGTTACGGATCAGGAAAAAAACTTGATGGAGAGCTATGCAAAGCTGCACGGCATAAACATATCTGACGCTGTAAAGGAGGCTTTTTTCGAAAAGCTGGAGGACGAATATGACCTTAAAACCGCGGAGGAATATGAAAAAAGCAAGGACGGCATGAAGTATTACAGCATGTCGGAGGTAAAAAAAGAGCTGGGTATAGACGATGGTAAGCTATGAGGTCATTTTCAGCGAAAAGGCTCTAAAGCAGCTGCAAAAGCTTGATAGACAGCAGGCCGTTTTGATATTTGCGTGGATAGAAAAACACCTGCAAGGCTGCCGCGACCCGCGCGAGCTCGGCAAGCCGCTCACCGCCGCAAAACGCGGCTATTGGCGCTACAGGGTGGGCATGTATCGCGTGATCGCAAGCATAGAGGATAGCATATTAAAAATTGAAATTGTGAGCGTTGGACATAGGAAAAATATATACAACAGTTGAACGCTTTCGCAAGCAATTGGGGTGGAAGGGAAAAACATAATGATCGATTTCAACACTATCGCTTCTAACGAGCGGCAAAAGAATATATTGATGATTTTAGACCACATAGCCGGACGGGAGGAGACCTCGGCCACCGACATCGTGGAGGATACGGGTCTCAGCCTTGCCACCATAAGCCGTGGCATTGCCATACTCAAAAAAGCGCGTCTCGTGAAAAATTTGGGCAAGGAGCACACCGAAATGGGCAGGCGGCCGGCCATACTGGGCATAAACCCCGGCTACGGGCTGCTGCTGCACTTTTTTGTGGGCGACGGCGGCATAAAGGCCTACATGGCCGATTTTGGCGGCAAGCTGCTGGGGAGCGTGGAGGCGGAGGCGGATGTAGACATCACACCCGCCGAGTTCAGCGAAAAGCTGGCGCGCTGCACCGAGCGGCTGGCGAAGGAGCTGAAGCTGGACGCGTCGCGTATACTGGCGGCGGGCATCTCAGTGCCCGGCCTGGTGGACGAGGGCGCGGCCGTGGTGCGCCGCATACCAAACTTCGTGAATTTCAGAAACGTGAATCTCAAAAACTACGCGGGCAGCGCGCTCAATATTCCCGTGATAATAAACAACGAAGCGCGGCTTTCGGCCACGGGCGGGCACATACACGATTTTCCCGACATGAAAAATCTGGTGTACATAGATTTTACGCGGCACAGCGGCATAGGCTCGGGCATAATTGTGAACGGACGGCTGGTGGACGGACGAAACGGTTTCGCGGGCGAAATTGGGGACATATTAGTAGATATACACAATTTTGAAAACGGTCATTCTGAGGATGAGGGCTGCCTTGAGGCGATGGCGGGCGTGGGCGTGCTGTACGGCAGGCTGGAAAAGCTGCTGGCGCGTCAAAGAGCGGGCATTTTAAAGGAAACCATGCTGCTTGAGGGGCGCGAAAAACTGGATCTGGAGCTTATAGAGCGCGTGGTGCTCATGCAGGATCTGGACGTTATGGACGTTTTTGACGATACAATGAAAAAATGGGCGATCGCGGTCATAAATATATGCGCGCTGCTGGATCCGGATATCATACTTTTAGGCGGCGTGGTGGGCAAGGGCAACGACGTGGTGCTGGCTCGCATAAAGCATTACGTTTCGCGCATACTGGATCACGATGTGAACATAGAGCTGTGCGATACGGACGCGTACCAGCTTCACGGCGGCATATATATGCTTAAAAACCACGTATTCAACCACATACTGCCGGAGAGGCTTTTCCCGGAGGAATAAGAAGGGACATCATGGCAAAGACGAAGGGAAAGAAAATACTGAAAAGAGTGCTTATAGCGCTGGCTGTAATAGCGGCGGCAATGGTGGCCGCGCTGTTCATATACTCTGCGGATTACTACCGCGCGGACGCGACCGCGCTGGCCGTGCTGGAGGACAACCCGAACATTGTGGTGGAGGGTAACCTCACCATAATACCTTCGGCCGTGCCAAGCGATACGGCGCTTATATTTTACCCGGGCGGCAAGGTGGAGCACACGGCCTATCTTCCAATATTGCAAAAGCTGGCGGACGGCGGCATAACAAGCGTGCTGGTGCAAATGCCCTTCAATCTGGCGGTGTTTGATTCAAATGCGGCGGACAGCGTTTTTGCCAAGCTGCCCGATATCAAAAATTGGTACATTGGCGGGCATTCTTTGGGCGGCGCAATGGCCTCAAACTACGCGTCTTCCCATCAGGACAAGGTGGACGGTTTGATACTGCTGGGCGCGTATATATATGGGGATTATCCGCCTGCCGATACGCTCACCGTGTATGGAACCTTCAACTCCGATCTTGAGAAGGATATACACTATACTGAGAACATAGTAAAAATAGAGGGTGGCAATCATGCGCAGTTTGGCAATTATGGTGCGCAGAAGGGCGATCCGCCCGCTACTATCTCCGCTGAGCAGCAGCAGAATGAGGCTGTGGCGGCTATTTTGGAGTTTATTCGTGGGAGGGAGTGACATTTTGCCTGCGGCTTGTTTTTTTCTTTTGTTGCTGGGGCGCGTTACTCCCTTTCCATCTTTACCAAAGATGATATTTTAGAAAATCTTTTTTTTCGCTGCTTGGGGGCGCTTGCAGTTCTATTTTCTTGTTTTCTCAAACGATGAAATTTATACTTATGTTGATATGCGCCTTTGTTGTACCGCTATACCCGCTGCGCGGGGGCGCTTATACTCCTATTTTATCGTTTTCTAAACGATGAAATTTATACTTATTTTGGTATGAGCCTTTGTTGTACCGCCTTTCCCGCTGCGCGGGGGCGCTTATACTTCTATTTTATCGTTTTTCCAAACGATGAAAGCTTTTCGTATGTGGATATGCGCCTGCGGCGGGCGAATTCCGCGCGGAGGCGCGGGTATAGGGTTGGACGCGGGCGGGAAAGATGGGTTCCGACGGAAAACGCGGCGTAAACTTCGTTTGTGTAGAGCTGTATGTAGAGAAGCGCCGCTCCCTAGCTCCGCTGGTATGGTTAGATGTAAGCCATTGTTTTAGTTGCTGCGCTAAAGTTTCCTTACGAAACCCATCTTCCCCGCCCGCTCAGAGTATGGAGGTAGGATGGTTTGTGGTTAGCTATTGTTTGAGCAACCACCAACCAAACGAACCACCAAGCACAAACAACAAAGCAAAGCACACCACAAGCGAAGCGAGTGGCATCGCTGGCCAACATCAAACCAAACGAATAGCCGCGATCAAAGAAAAAAGCTCACCACAAAAAATAAACAACCACAAACCAACGAACAGCTAACCACAATCCCCACCGCTATCCTCCCCCTACCCCCTAACCCCACATCCGGCTAACGTACGCATAGCAGCGGAGGGACGCGGGGGCATTTCTCCGGACCTTAGCGCAGCGCGCACCCCCACTATCCCATAGCTACTGCAAAAGATGACCGCGCGCGGAGCGTGAGCGGCGCTCTATCCCCAAATCCCCTCAAAAGGCGACGCGCGTCCGGAAAATGCCCCCGTGTTCCGGAGCGTACAAACTCAAACAACAAACACGCTCAAACCCCGAACACATCGAACCCAAAACAAACCCATACCCTCACCCCGCCAAAACGACCAACCCAACCCCAACAAAAAAACAAATCTCAAACCAAAGCCAACATCAAACCCAAAACGAACCTCCCAAGCACACGCCGGATGTGCTTCTCATTTTTTCCCCGCGCAACGCGCGAGAAAAAAGCCCCCGCGGCGAGCGGAAGCATACACACAAAGTGTAGGTTATCATGAACCCCCGTGGCGAGCGGAGAATAAACACAATGTGCGGGTCAAAACAAAGCCCCGCCGCAAGCAGCGGAACAATACCCGCAACGTTTAGTTTTGCACAAAACCCCGCGAAAAGCGAAACTTTTCAACTTATTGTTTGATGAACAATAAATCCCAGAGACAACGCAGCAAGCAAAAAAACAAAAAGGGGCTGCCAACCCGATCAAGGCAACCCCAAAAAAATCAAAAAACCCTACAACCCCAAAGCATCCTCCGGATGAACCAGCGGCATGCCAAAAGCATCCGCCACACCCTGACAGGTCAACTTCCCATCAAAAACATTAAGCCCCTGCAAAAGCCCCCTGTCCCTGTTCATGGCGTCTTTAATGCCGTTGTCCGCCATCTCAAGCCCGTAGAAAAGCGTGGCGTTGTTGAGAGCGTTGGTGGAGGTGTTGGAAACTGCTCCCGGCATGTTTCCCACGCAGTAGAACACAACGCCCTCCTCCACATATACCGGTTCGTCGTGCGTGGTGGCGCGGCTGCATTCGGTGCATCCGCCCTGATCTATCGCCACGTCCACAATAACGGAGCCGGGTTTCATCGCCTTGAGATATTCACGTTTTATTATCTTGGGCGCCGCCGCGCCGGGTATCAGCACCGCGCCTATAACTAGGTCGGCCTGCTCAAGCGAACCTTTGAGGTTTTCGGGCGTGGAATAGAGCGTGTTTACGCGTACACCGAAAACATCCTCCAGATATTCTAGGCGATTGAGATCAACATCCAGCACCGTAACGTGCGCGCCCAGCCCCAGCGCCATTTTTACGGCATTTATGCCCACTATGCCCGCGCCCACTATTGTGACGTTGGCCTTGGAAACACCTGGCACGCCCGCAAGCAGCACGCCGCGCCCGCCAAAGGGCTTTTCGAGGAACTTCGCCCCCTCCTGCACGCTCAGCCTCCCGGCTATCTGGCTCATGGGCTTGAGGCAGGGCAGGCTGCCGTCCCTTCCAACTATTGTTTCGTAGGCAACGCCCGTGCAGCCAGTTTTCATAAGCGCCTCGGTCAAGGCCCTGTCCGCCGCGAGGTGCAGATATGTATACAGTATCTGTCCGCCCCTTATAAGCGGAAGCTCTTCGGGGACGGGTTCTTTCACCTTTACTATCATGTCACATATGGAAAATATATCGCCCGCCTTCTCCAGTATGTTGCAGCCCGCCTTCATATACATCTCGTCAGGGAAGCCGCTGCCCGCCCCCGCCCCCTTTTGCACATAAACCTCGTGCCCGTGATTCACAAACTCGCGCGCGGAATTGGGCGTGAGACCAACCCTGTACTCATGCCGTTTAAGCTCTGTAACAGTACCGACTTTCACAAATTCTACCTCCCAAAAATTTATTATTGTGCTCTGAGCGAGCATATTTTGACCCGCCGTAAATTCTTATGATTTGTGTCGCGTGAAGTTTTATTGTTATTTTACATAGTATAGCTCTTTATGCGTTTTGTCCACTTTAAAATGCAAACGTACAAATTTTTTCACATATGCAGAAAAATGGTCGAATTATGCATATTATAATCATTAATTTCTGCGGAAAAATTGGCTTACTCTTTCGATAATGTGCACACATACAGCGCTTTGTTACAAAGGTGTGAACGTTTTTGCAACAAAGCGCCGCTGGTATTGATTTTTGAAAACCCATAAAGTATTATAAGGATGGTTCACGGAAATAACTGATTAATAGACGTTTGTAGGCTGTATTCATGTAAAGAGCGCGTAAGGGTGATAATTCGCTTTTTTTACGGTTTTTGCATAGGAATGCGGCTCGTTTTTGTATTAGGCAATATTTGTACAAAATAAGTCAATTTTCAAATATTGACCTCTTGTGCCAAAAATAAACTATTTTTGGTTGAGATGGTTCAAAAAGGGTCGTTTGTTTGAAAAACATATACGTTTTTTACTATATAGGGAAGAGGGATTGATTATGTACAAAGTTCTTGAAAAAAAGTCAGGCAACCATTTGGACTACTTAATGGGGCGTTTGCAAATTTCCTCCAGCAAACTCTCCGAAATCAGTGGTGTGGACCATTCGCTCATCACTAAATGGCGGAGGGGTGAACGCAAGCTCACCACGCGCAGCAAGGGTTTGCGACCTATAGCTGCGGCGCTGCTCAAAATAGACAGTGAAAACGCAGCCAAAATAATCGCCGCTCCGTATAAGATCGAGGGAGATTCGGACGAGGCCGCGCTTGCAATGTATCTGGTGAGCGAGGATTCGCCCGCGTTAAAGCCCCGTACCGCGCCGCCCAAAAGGCAGGTCAGCGGTGAATATACTGTCACGTATCACGTATATCTGGGTAAAAAGGGACTTAGGAACGCACTGCTCTCCATGATGGACTATGTGATGACGCTGCCTCCCGGCCAGGAGATAGTGTCGGTTATGAATGAGGATTTTGAATGGCTGACCGGCGACATAGCCTTTATGCTCGTATACATAAAGAAGATGAAGCAGGCAATAGCGAGGGGCACCGTTTTCACCACGGAGACGCATGTGGAAAAAACGGCGACGGATATCTCCATGTTCGCAGGCACCTGGGCGGCGGAGGGCATGCGGGGCAACGTAAATTCGCTGTATTGCGATATAGAGCTTCCCAAAAACGTTATGCTGGCCTGCTGTATCAAGGGATATTGGAGCATGCGGCTCTACAACGATCCCGAGGTGGAGGATAGCATGTATGCGGCGATGTATACCGACCCGATAGACATAAAGCAGGATGTTAAGCTTTGCATACAGGCAAAGGCCTGCGCCCAAAATATGCTAAAGATGGATTTTCTGTCCTCAGCCTACTCCGTTTCGCCCCGAAGCGCCAAGGGCTTTATGGCAATACAGCGCACGCCCTGCTTCGGCTTTTTGCGGCAAAACGAATTCAAGAGCATAGCGGGCAAGGACAAGGCGGATGTTCCGCAGTGTCTGTTGCAGCCGGACGAGGGCTTTCCGCAGGTGCCAATAAAGCTTATAATGTGCAGAGAAGATCTGCTGGAGGCGCTGTGCAAGGAAAGAAAGCTGAACGTGCCCATCTCCGAGGTGCTGGGTCACAGGGCCTATGTTCCCAGCAACACGCTGAAACGCCAGCTTTCCAGGCTGCTTGAGGCAATGCAGGAGCGAAACGATTGCGAGGTGGCGTTGGTACCCAAGTGTGCCTTCGAAAGAATAGGTGTGGAAACGCTTACGCTAAAGGAAAGCGCCAGCCTTTCATGGATGAACGAACCGGTGAGATCCGTTTACACGGAGGATGAATCCATAACCAATTCGATGTATGGCTTTGGAGATTACGTGTGGGAAAGGCTGCTGGCCGGATGGAAGCGCAAGAGCAATGTGGTGCGGCAGCTCAAAAAATGGCTCAAGGGTGAAGAGCTGGACGCGCTGTACCGTGAAACCAGCGCAATGCGAAATTGGGACCTGGTGCCCAGAGATTAAACAAGTAGCTTTGAGGGGGGGAGGCTTGCACCCAAAAGGGGGAAGGCTCCCCCTCTTTTCGTTGGCGATTCGCCTAAGCAGCGCCCGAAAAGCAAACAAACAGTTGAAAAAACTCCGGTGATGTATTATTATATATTCTATATGGGTATATCTTCTGAGTTGCACAGAAAATTTGAGAAATGAGGCTTCATTAATGGGCTTTTTCGGGATGAATTTCAACGATATCGGTATAGATCTAGGCACTGCCACCGTACTCGTGTACGTGCGTGGCAAGGGCATAGTATTGAGGGAGCCCTCCGTTGTGGCGGTAGACAGGCTTTCGGGAAGGATGCTCGCCATTGGCGAGGAAGCGCGCATTATGCTTGGGCGTACGCCCGGAAACATAGTTGCGGTGCGTCCGCTGCGTGAGGGCGTTATATCCAACTTCCACGACACCGAACGTATGCTGCGCTATTTCCTGCGCAAGGTGATAGGCCGCCGCATATTCTTCAAGCCGCGCGTGGTGGTGTGTGTGCCCTCCGGCGTTACCGAGGTGGAAAAGCGTTCCGTTATAGAGGCCACGGAGGAGGCGGGCGCAAGGCACACCTGCCTTATTGAAGAGCCTATAGCAGCCGCGATAGGCGCGGGAATAGACATTGGCGCGCCGCAGGGCAACATGGTGCTGGATATTGGCGGCGGTACGGCGGACACGGCGGTGATATCACTGGGCGGCGCCGTTATAAGCGATTCCATAAAAATAGCGGGAGACCGCTTCGACGAATATATATCACGCTACATCAAAAAGAAGTACAACATGCTCATTGGTGAGCGCACGGCGGAGGAGATAAAGATAAACATAGGCTCCGCCTTCCCCCGCAAGGAGGAGGCATACATGGAGGTGACCGGCCGAAACCTCATATCCGGCCTGCCCAAAACAATCACCGTGAGCTCCAACGAAACTATAGAGGCGCTGCAAGAGCCGCTGAACCGCATAATGGAAACGATGCACAGCGTGCTGGAGCGCACACCGCCCGAACTCACGGCGGACATAGCCGAAAACGGCATATGCATGACGGGCGGCGGATCGCTGCTTTATGGCCTGGACAGATTGCTGACAGAACGAACCAAGATACCTTGCTACGTTGCGGAGGACGCCGTTTCCTGCGTGGCGATAGGCACGGGCAAGGCGCTTGAAAGCCTTGATATATACAGCGCGGGCGCGGTGTACGATTACCGCCGGGGCGATTATTACAGCCAAAATTATTGATATGATATTCCAAAAACGTCTGGAATGATCCGGGCGTTTTTTTGCGTCAAGAAATATATTTGTTCGAAATTTTCAAAGCAATGGAACAATACTTGTTGTTTTTGCGTCTACAGATAAGCGAGAGGACAAAATTTAGCGGCATCTACAGTTAATTGTAAAGAAACTGTGAACGAATCGCAATATGACCGGGCGTTTTATAATATTATGGAAAATGCTTGGATTTTTAGTTGAGTTTATGGAGGATAACAAATTGAGGAAGAATATAGTTAAGATCGTCGCACTGCTTACCGTTTTGGCGCTTATGGTTTCGCTGGCGGCCTGCGGCACGCCACAGAGCGAACAGACCCCCGACGAGCAGCAGAGCGCTGTTGTGAGCAACGTTTCTGGCGACGCGCCCGCCCAGGCGACTCCCGAGCCGCAGGGCGAGGTAACAGATTCCGCCGCCGTAGGCAACGACATAATGGCGGATATGAACGCAGACCTTGGTGTAGTTGAATTCAACGGCAATAAATATGAACCCAAGGAAAACATAACGAACATACTGCTTTTGGGTGTGGATTCTGACTCCAGCCGCGTGAAGAGCGATATGGGTTGGCGCAGTGATATGGTCATGCTTGTTACCATAGACAACGATACGAACAAGATAACCTGCACATCCATCCCGCGCGACAGCCGCGCCAAGGTATACCATGTGGATGAGGGCGGCCAGATAAAGAGCGAGGTGGTGGAGAAGATAAACCACGCATACGCTTACGGCGGCGGACCCACAAAATATTCGGCGGAAAACTCCATGCGCTGCGTGGCCGAGCTGCTGGAATGTGACGGGCTCATAAACGTTCCCATAGATTATTATATATCCATAGACCTGGATGGTCTGCCCAAGCTGGCCGATGCGCTTGACGGCGTGGAGGTGACGCTGGATCAGAGCGTGCCGGACGTGGGCAAGAAGGGCGCCACGGTAACGCTTTCGGGCAACAAGGTGCGCAAGTACCTCGAAAACCGCCACGATATGAACGACGGCGAATTTTCCCGCCAGAAGCACGAGCAGGAATTCGTTCGCGCCATGGCTCGCAAGATAAAGGATATGGGCGCGGTGAACGCGGCTCCCGGCCTGTATGATACGTTCATGAAGTTCATGCGTACAAACATGTCTCTTGATAACGTGCTTTCCGTAGCCAAGATACTGGACAGCGCAAATATAGACGAGATGCAGTTCAACATAATGCAGGAGGGCGACGCGGAGATCATAGAGGGCACCTGGTATTACCGCCTGAGCCAGAACGAGATGCTGCACCAGATGCTGGACGCGATGTACAAACAGGTTTAAAAATAAGAACAGGTGTAGAGCAAATAAATGCCGTTCCCCAAACGTGTGGGGAACGGCATTTTTTATCTCTGTTAAGAAACCGATTTTTCGATTGCGATTGACAGTAAATTGAAAAAGAACTACAATATACGTAGCAGGGGCGTAGAATCCCTGAAAAAAGGCAATAAAACGCGGCAGGCTATGGTGCGGCTACACCACAACCCTGCTGATAGGTGCACTACCACCTCATAGCAACCCCAAACTGAGGCACCGCGCTTTTTTATTATACACGCGGGCAAATAAAAGTACAAGTGCGGCTAAGTCGCTGCTTGTGCGGTTATTCTCTTGGTGAAGTTTGGTATATATTGCGCATGAGGAAAGCTGCCTCATGCGTTTTTTGCGTTAAGGGAACTCGTCCCGGCCATGCGCGGAGGGGCGACGGCGTAGCTTGCCGTTTTGCCCTTGATCCGCGCGATATAGTTATCCCCTGAGCCCTGACCGCTTGTTTTTTGGAGTACACATCCCGGCAATATATACTGCGGAATTTCTCGCCGGAACGCTCCTTTGAAACAATTCAACCTACAGCGGAGGGGCTCTTCTATTTGTCCGGCGCAGGCCGCTCAAACGTTGACAATTGTTTATTTTTGGGTGTATCATAGTAGCAATTCTGCATATATTATCGAAGACAGGTGAGATGTTTATGAAAATCGAACTTAAAGACGGCACTATAAAAGAATTTCCCGAGGGAGCGAGCGGCCTTGATATAGCCAAGGCGCTGAGCCAAAAGCTGGGCAAGCAGGCGCTTTGCGTGAAGGTGGACGGCGAAGTGGCGGATATTGAAACGCCCATAACCAAGGATTCGCTTGTGGAGATACTTACCTTTGAAGATATAGAGGGCAAAAAAGCGCTCTGGCATACGGCCTCGCACATACTGGCGCAGGCTGTGAAAAAGCTGTACCCCGAGGCCAAGCTGGCGATAGGCCCGGCCACGGACAGCGGTTTTTACTATGATTTCGATACCGAAACACCCTTTTCCAACGAGGATTTGGCGGCCATAGAAAAGGAAATGAAGCGGTTGATCTCGCAAAACATACCGCTTGAGCGTTCCGTATTGAGCCGTGAGGACGCGCTGAAGCTAATGAAGCAGCTGGGCGAGGATTATAAAGTAGAGCTTATAAACGATCTGCCCGAGGGTGAGGAGATATCCATATACAAGCAGGGCGATTTTACAGACCTGTGCGCGGGCCCGCACGTGGCCTCCACCGGCAAGGTGCGAGTGGTAAAGCTGCTCCGCACGGCGGGCGCGTACTGGCGCGGCGACGAGAAAAACAAGATGCTCCGCCGCATATACGGCGTGGCATTTCTGGATCAAAAGGAGCTGGACGAATATATAGAAAAGCTCAAGCAGGCCGAGGAGCGAGACCACAACAAGCTGGGGCGCGAGCTGGGCTATTTCACCACGCACCCGGCGATAGGCCAGGGGCTGCCGCTACTTATGCCCAAGGGAGCCAAGGTGATTCAGGTGCTGCAGCGCTTCATAGAGGACGAGGAGGAGCGCAGGGGCTACCAGCTAACCAAAACGCCCTACATGGCCAAAAACGATATATTCAAGATATCCGGCCACTGGGATCACTATAAAGAAAGTATGTTTGTGCTGGGAGACGAGGAAAAGGACGCGGAGGTGCTGACGCTGCGTCCCATGACCTGTCCCTTCCAGTTCACCATATACAACGCGGGTCACCATTCCTACCGCGAGCTGCCCATAAGGTACAACGAGACCTCCACGCTGTTTAGGAACGAGGCCTCGGGCGAGATGCACGGGCTCATTCGCATACGCCAGTTCACGCTTTCAGAGGGGCATATAATTTGCATGCCGAACCAGCTGGAGGCGGAATTCAAAGACACGCTGGATCTCATAAAGCTGGTGATGAAGTCGCTTGGAATAGAGGGTGACATAAGCTACCGCTTCTCCAAGTGGGACCCCGCCAATACGGACAAGTATGTGGGCAGTGCCGAGGATTGGGAAGCGGCGCAGGGCACCATGAAAGCGATACTGGATCATATAGGCCTTGACTATGTGGAGGCGGAGGGCGAGGCGGCCTTTTACGGGCCCAAGCTGGATATACAGTTCCGCAACGTTTTCGGCAAGGAGGACACCCTCTTTACCGTGCAGGTGGATTTTTCGCTGGCGGATCGTTTCGACATGACCTATATAGACAGCGACGGGCAGAAGAAACGCCCCATGGTAATACACCGTTCCTCGATTGGCTGCTATGAACGCACGCTGGCCATGCTCATAGAAAAATACGCGGGCGCGCTGCCCATGTGGATGATGAGCGAGCAGGTTCGCCTGATGAACATAACGGACGCTGCGGCCGACTATTGCCACGAATTTGCGGCACAGCTACGGGCGGCGGGCGTTCGCGTCACGGTGGACGACAGGCAGGAGAAGATAGGCTATAAAATACGCGAAGCGCGTAACGAGCGCATTCCCTATATGCTCATAGCGGGCGAGAAGGAGATAGAGGAAGGCACCTTCGCCATAAGGAAGCGCGGTGTGGGCGAGGTTGACGGTATGCGCCGTGAGGCGCTCATGGATATGATAAAAGAGCAGATAGAGAAACGGGAGATTTTTTGATCTTTTGCCGAAGCGGTTCGGTGAAGACCCGGTTCTCGGTTGAGCCGGGTTTTGTTTTTTCGGCTTCCAAAGAAGATATAATATAATGAGGTGATAGATATGAAAACGGAAACAAAATGCGTACAATCCGGC
>CAYXFB010000031.1:0-27846 GCA_964464145.1 uncultured Christensenella sp. | reverse complement strand
TCGCTATTCTTGCTTTAGTTTACTGCTCTACCCCAACATTTGACATAGAGCCGTATTTTTGTACTCCGCCGCCCCTTTGCTTGCCGTAAAAAAATTATAGTTTGCCGTCAGAAACTCAGCCGCCTCACGCCGCCTCATCCACGGGCGGCGTTTTTGCGTCGTCCGGCGCCGGCATAGCTTCGCCGCTATCCGGCGGAGCTTGCCCCTCCGGCGCGTTTCCATCGGGCGCTGGCTCATCGGGCGCTACCGTTTCTTCGGGAGCGACCTCGACCGGCAGCGCCTCCACCTCGTGCGGTATCTCCACCTGCATAACGGCGGACATACCCAGAATGGCGTTCAGCCCGTTAAGCAGCGACTTGCTGTAGCCGGGGCTCATGGCCCAGTTGTTTTCGAGATTTTCCACAAAAGGAGCGCTTCCCCTTCGCCCGGCGCTTATTGCGGCGTCCCAGCGCGGGTCTATGGGCTTGCCGTCCACCGTGAATACGGGCTCCGCCTTGCTGGCGTACAGCTTCAGGTGCTGCACATGGCCTATCACGCCATGGCGTATACCCTCGGCGTTGTCTCCGTATGTCGCCGCGAAATCGAACCCGGCAACGCCGCCGCCCGTTGTGCCCAGCCCGGCAAAGTTGAACTGGCCTATCTTAACATCTCGGCCAAATTGCAGGAAGCCGGTCTCCAGACACATTTGCGCCCAGGCGACCTCCGGCCTCACGCCTTCGGCCACCGCCACATCGTAATACATCTGCGCCAGCTGTGCCAGATCGGTGTCTCTGCCCGCTTCGGTGTAGTAGGAGGGGTAGGGTCTGCCGCCGGATAGGAAGTAATTCACCAGCTGCACCACCTGCGCCTGCGGTTCGCCCATTATGGGCGTTTGGGTGGTTGCGGAAATAACGGTGAACTCGCCGTTTTCGATCACACCTGTATTGCCCGCGTTGTCCGTTGCGTACACGTTCACCTTATACCGGCCGTAATACCCGCCAAACTCGGCGAGATCAAACTCCGCGCTCCAATCCTCTCCGCTGCTTTTGGCGGGGAGCGTCTTGGCCTTCACGCCCGCATCATCCAGATTTGCTACGCGGAATTTGACCTCCTTCACGCCGCTCGGGTCCTTCACGTTCTTTGCGGTCATGGTGAACTTTGTTTCCGCCGTCTGGCTGCCCGCGCTGAAAACAAGCTCTCCCATCGTGGGCCTTGTGGTGTCCGTATTATCCGTTACCGTGAGCCTTTGAGCGCTGCCCACCGCGCTGTTGTTCCACGTATCGTACACTATCTGCTGCAAATAATATGTGCCCGCGCTGTTTTTGAATTTGTCCAGCTTTATGTCCGCGCTGAAGCTTCCGTCGCCGTTTTTCTTGGCGGTGAATTTTTCGAACACCGTCTTATCGCCCGCCCTCCACAGCTTGAACAAAACCGAGCGCACGCCGTTTTGGGCAGTGATATCGCTGGCGGTCGCCTTAAACCCGGAAGGTGAGGGAGAGGTATGGCTCTGCGTTCCGGCAACCGGCTTTGTGCCGTCCTTCACCAGCGTTATGGATTTGCTCACGCTATTGTTTACCTGTCCGTCCGCGTTTTTCGCCTCCACCGTGATGGTGTAGTCGCCCTGCTTATAGCTAAAGTTTGCCACATTGAAGGTGGCTTTCCAGTCGTTTGCGCTGTGGTTGGTTCCCTTGTATGCATAGCTTGCGCCCGTGCTGTTGTTTTTCACGATGAAGCTGACCCCGCTCACGGCGGAGCTGCCGCCCACAACGTTTTTGGCGTTCATAAGGAACTTTGTTTTGCTCGTTGTGGCGCCCTTCTCGCCCAGACTCAGCCCGCCCACCGATATTCCGCCGCCCGAAGGACTGCCGCCGAAATAATCGTCTATGCCGTCCGCCGCCGCCTTAGCCATGCGCTGCTGCTTTGCGCCGTCCTGGCAGTAGGCCGCGTCGTGTGAATTGGACAAAAAGCCCAGCTCCAGCGTTACGGCGGGCGAATTGTTGTATGAAAATACCGCGCCGTTGGTGTTTTGATCCTGCACGCCGCTCGCCCTGTTGCCCTGCATATCGAACTCCGAAACCGCGTAAAAGCGGTCGCGTATAGCGCGCGCCAGCTTGGCGCTCTGCGGCTGCACCGTTCCCGCAAGGCTCCTATCCGAGCCCACCTGCACCATATACTGGTCGCGCAGCGGCTTGCCCGCGATGGATTCAAGCTGCTTTGAATCGAACAGCACCAGCGACCCGCGCGCGTCCGCCGGAGCGCTGTTGAAATGTACCGATACGAATATGTCCGGATGCACCACCTTATTTGAAAGCTCCACCCTGCCCAGCACCGAAACCTGCGGCGGAGTCATGTAGCTCTGAACCTCGTCTATTACCGGGCGTGTGGTTACCACGCGGTAGCCGCGCCCAAGCAGCTCCCTTACAAGCATGGGGGTGACCTCCATCACAAGGTCTGCCTCTTGCACCCCGCCTATGCCCACATTGCCAGAATCCGGCACGTATTTGCCGGTGGAATCCTGCAATACCCAGCCGTGTCCCGCATCCACTAGTATGAGCGGCGCGTTTTGCGCAACCGCCAGCGGGTCTTGGGCAATCACGTATTCCACCTCTTCGGCCGCGGTCTCCTCTATCTCGTGCGGGGCGGCCGCTTCTACGGAGGCCGCCTCCGCCGTCATATCCGCCTCTGCCGCACCCGCCGCAAGCGGCATAAATGAAAACACAAGCGCTGCCGACGTAAGCACCGCCAGCGCTTTTTTTACTGCAATGAATTTATTGACCATAATACAAACTCCCGATAACATTATTCGTGATAATATAATATTTTATATCATTATAGGTCATTTGCAGTATTTTTGTGTTAAAGACTTGTAAATTATGGAAAATATATTGTGATGTTGCGTCACTGTTCGTATGGCGAACTTGCGTTATTATACGTAAAGCCCGCCGTACACCGCCGCGTTTGTATCGCGCGGCTAAGTCTACAGCCGCGCGATTACCTCCGCGCATTTTCGCGCACCCTGCTCTTGCGATATTTTTTCTCCCAGAGCCGCGGCTTTTTCCTTTACGCCGGGAGAGAGAGCAAATTCAATGGCAGCCGCCAGCGAATCGGCGGAGAGCTTCTTTTTGCCGATCGGTTTTGCGCCCACACCCAGATCGTACGCTCTGTGCGCCCACGCGAACTGGTCGTTTGAAAACGGAACTATTATACTGGGTATGCCGGCCTTGAAGCCAGCTGCCGTGGTGCCCGCGCCGCCATGATGGCACACGGCCGCCATACGCGAAAACAGCCAGGAATGAGGCACGCTTTCCATAGCGAAAATATTTCCGGGAAGGTCGTGCACCTCGCCCATACCGCATACTATTCCGCGTTGCCCGGTCTGACGCAGCGCCTCGGTGATCTCTTTTACAAAGTGCTGCTTCTCGCTTGGGCTAAATACGGAGCCAAAGCCGAAATATACGGGTGGCTCGCCTTCGCAGAGAAAATCGGCCAGCTCACGCGGGGGAGAATAGCGCAGATCCTCTAAAAACCAATAGCCGTGTTGATGTATGTTTTCGTTCCAATCGCTTGGCCTTGGGAATACGAAATTGCTGCAAGATATAACGGCGGGATGCGCGGGGTCCACCCGCTCTAAAGGGCTGCCGAAATTCTTTGGAAGCTTGCCCAGCTTCGCTTTAAGGCAGCTTGCCACGCCCAGCTTTGAGGCTGTCCAAAGCATGCTTTGAAGGAGGGAATAGGACAGCGCAGTTGGCATGTGTGATCTGCCATAGGCTATTACAGAGGCAAATTCCTTTGTTTTGTGAAGCGGAAAGGGCGCGGCCATCACGGCAGGTATGCCCATCATTTGCGCGGCATAATAGCCTATTGCGCAGCCGGGATGATACACGATTATTTCGCTGCCCTCGCAGGCGTTAAACATATCCTCCGTCATTAAAAGAGCATATTTTTTCATCTTGCGAAAGGTAAGCAGCATTTTAAGCGGACTGTCCGAGGTTTGTGCCGCCTTAAGCAAGGCGGGATCTATTTCTGCGGAATGCACATCAGCGGCAAGCGGATAGCACTCGATACCATTCCCCTCAATAAGATCCGCAAAGCTTTTTCCGGTGGCTATACGCACATCGCGCCCCAATCTTTTTAGCTCTGCCGCCAGCGCGATATATGGCTGAACATCGCCCCGTGAGCCGGAGCATAAAATAGTTATCATCTAAGGCCTCCTTGATTAATCCAACATAGTGTTGTATTATTTTATTGTAATGCAGTAATTATATTGATTCAACCGACAATGAAGGCGCTATTGTCGGGAAAAGGAAAGTTATGAATAAGCATAAATCATCCGCCATGAAGACCCGTCAGAAATTGATAGATTCTTTTTGGCTGCTCTATGAGCAAAAGCGTATAGACAAGATCACCGTGCTGGAAATAACAACTCTCGCGGGCTGCAACCGCTGCACTTTTTACGAATATTTTCAAGACGTGCACGCTGTTTTGGAATATATAGAGGATTCGCTCATACCCGAAATAGACGAATTGCCGCCCTTCGATGTTATGAGCGACACGCCGATGGATGCATTTTTTGATATTTGCTCGCATCGGTATTATAGAGTGCTGCTGAGCGAACACGGCGATCCGGCATTCGCGGAAAAGCTTAAAAGCAGATTGAAACAAAAACTGATTAAACACCTCGCGGCGGCGGATGGCGTGGCGCTGGATTACAGCTTGGAGTTCATACTCTCGGCAATGATAGGCGTGCTTTCGTATTGGCTCAAGCAGGAAGAGAATATTTCCAAGGAAAAGCTGATCTCGCTTGTTTATAAACTGATGAAAAACGGAGCATATAACGAGGTGTTGAAATGACGGAGAGAGAAAAAATGCTGGCCGGTGTGCAGATATTGACGGCCTATCACCCCACCGATGCGAGAGAGCGGACAAGCGTTAATGACAAGGGCTTTGAGTTTTGGAAAACGCAAAGCAAGCTCGTTACCATAGGCGATGACGTGTGGGTAGGCGCGGGCAGCGTTGTTACAAGATCGATCCCTAAAAATGTTATCGCTTTCGGCAATCCGTGCAAGGTGATCAGAGAGAATATCTGAGCAGCAATAGCATAGCTAGGCATATATGCCGGCAATTGTTTGCCGTTGTATTTTTATGCCCATTTATAATAGCGTAATTATAAATATCAAAAATTTGCGCAATTCCAACAAAAAACTTGCATATGAAATGAATATTAGGTAAAGTAAAAAGCGCTGTGGTTTTTTAAATACTTATATTAATTTAGGGAAAGAGGTGTCTATGGAAAAGACAAAAAGATTGGTTCCGCTTATAGCGGCGATCGCCATACAGCTTTGTTTGGGTACCGCGTATTTGTGGAGTATCTTTCAAACTGGTATAGCGAACACTATATTTGGCGGAAACAACGCAATGGCAAGCTTGACATTCTCTCTGCTGCTCGCGGCGCTCACATTGGGCAGTGTGGCGGGCGGAAAACTTGCACAAAAATATTCTATTCGTGCGGTCGTTATAACGGGCGGCATCATTTTGAGCGCAGGATTCATTTTGGCATCATTCACAACTCCGCAAGCGCCCTATCTGCTGTGGGTGACCTACGGCGTTATGGGAGGGCTGGGTATGGGCTTTTCATATTCAACAACTATCTCCTGCGCGCAGATGTGGTTTCCAGACAAAAAAGGTTTGGTGTCCGGCCTTATAGTGTCGGCGTTGGGCTTTGGCGGGGTGCTCTTCACGCCCATCATCGAAAATTTGATCAAAACTTTCGGCGGGGCGGAGGTCGGCGAATTGAAGACCTTGATGGTGCTGGGTGCCGTGTTTTTAGTCGTGTGCACCGTAGGCGGACTGTTTTTGAAAATGCCACCCAAGGATTTTGCCGTGGCGCCCAAGAGCGCTGCAGCGTCCGGCGCGCCCAGGATACAGGGCGCGGACCTCACGCCCAAGGAGGTTCTGAAAACAAAGCGCTTTTACCTTATCACTGCAACCATGATGTTCGCGTGCATGGGCGGGCTTATGATGATAGGGTTCGCGAAACCAATAGCCACGGCGAAGGATCTCGCGGAAACGGCGACCATTGGCGTGCTGATCATTTCCATATGCAATTCTATGGGTCGGCTCTTTTGGGGCATACTCTCGGATAAGCTGGGCAGGAAGAGAACAATGCTGATACTTCTTGCGGGCTCGGGTACCGCCTCGCTCTTCGTTGGCTTTGCGGAAGGCTATGTGATCTATCTGGTAATTGGCATAATAGGCTTCTTTTATGGCGGGATATTGGGAACATTTCCCGCGCTCACGGCGGATCTGTTCGGTTCGAAAAACATGGCCACAAACTATGGGCTGGTGCTGCTGGGCTTTGGCGCGGGCGCTATAATATCCTCATACACGGCAGGATATTTCAAGGATATCGCTGCGCAGGATATAAACCTTATGACGCCCGCTTTTCTGATAGCGGCAGCGGGAGCGTTCCTGGGGCTCATACTTATGAGCATAGCGCTGAAAAGTAAAAAAGCGGTAAATTAAAATAGTTTAGGGCAACGGAGCTCTTAGCGAAAAAGGATCCGCGCGGGTATTGGCGCTCGGGTCCTTTTTGTATTTAAGCGGATATGATTCCCGGTCTAGGGGGTATTATATAAATCGCACGAAAGATGCTATTTTAACGAAATCACGGTACAAGCGAGATAGGCAAGTGAAACAAATCTTGACAGCAGTCTATCATGTCACTGTTTATACGTCATGGCATTATCGGGTGCTACCTAATATTACCATTTTTGCAATTCATAAGTCAATGTTCCGGCAGATTTTGCGTTTTTTTGTGTAACCTCGCTCTGTTTATTGACAATTCCACAACGATTTGTTAATATTTTTTACAAGGTTGATTTTTTTAATGCGGGGTTAATTATGAAAGAGGGGATACACAATTATCTCACTGCCGGCTCCGAGCTGGCGCGTGTTACCATGGAAACGGTGCTGGATAATATTCCTACCTATATTTATGTCATGAACCCCATTTCCGGGCAGATAATATTTGCAAACCGGGCGTTTTATGCAGATTTTCCCGGCACGGTGCGCGACGGACTGACGCGCAGCGAGCTTCACGAAAAAATATTGTTCAATTGCAAGCAATGCCCCCATCTGGGCAAGGATCTTGCGCTGGTAAAGCCCCACTATTTCGAGCTAAAATTTGATGATCCCGAGCAGTGGCTGGGCGTGCAGTGCAGCCCCTTGCGTTGGCTGGGCGGCAGCAGCGCGCGCCTTTTTTCCTGTCAGGATATATCGGAAAAAAAGCTGCACGAGCGCTATGTGCAAAACGTTTCATTCACCGATATGCTCACCGGGCTGCCCAACCGCCGCCAGTGCGAGCTGGATTTGGACACCGCGCAAAACCGTGAGGGCAGTCTCTTGCTATACATGGATCTGGATGATTTCAAAATAATAAACGAGGGCTATGGTCACGAATACGGAGATCAGCTGCTCCTGTCTTTTTCGCGATACATATCAGGTATATTCGGTCAGTATAAGCTATATCGATTCGACGGCGATGAATTTGCCGTGCTCATAGAGGATAGCGAAGTGGCTTTAGACCCGCTGCTGGAAAAACTGTTCCGGCGTACAAAGCGCATTTGGAAGGTCAAGGATCGATCCTTCTATTGCTCCATAAGCATGGGCCTGGTGCGTGGTCTTGGCGAGGAAAGCGCTAAAACCATATTGAAAAACGCCGATATCGCCATGTTTGAAGCAAAGAAAACGGGCAAAAACCATTATTTGTACTACAATAAAAACATGCATGACAGCGTAACGCGCCGCGCGCATCTGGAGATGATGCTGCGGGACGCCATAAATTCGGATTTTGAGGGCTTCGTGATATATTTCCAGCCCTATGTGAACACACAAACAACTCACATAACCGGTGCGGAAGCGCTTGTGCGCTGGTTCGCGCGCGGCGGCGAACCCATAATGCCGGAGGAATTCATATCGCTTTCCGAATACCTCGGCCTAATAGTGCCGCTGGGTGATTTTATACTGCGCGAATCTGTGAAAACTCTCAAATACATAAACGACAACATAGACCCCAAATTTATGATATCTGTGAACTTTTCCATTAGGCAGTTGCAGCAACCGGATATAATAAGGCGCGTGGAAATAATACTGGAGGAGGTTGGCGTAAACCCGCGCAATCTGGTTTTTGAGGTGACCGAGAGCATGGCCTCCACAGAGATGGAGCGCCTGCAAACGATATGCGAGGGCTTCCGCCGCAAGGGTATAAGAATAGCGATGGACGATTTCGGCACTGGCTATTCCTCCCTCGGAAATTTGCGCACTCTACCCCTTGATATAATCAAAATAGATCGCTGCTTCATTCAGGACATAACTGAGGACGAATACTCCGGCTCTTTCATAAAGCTCATCACAAACCTTGGCCACTCAATAGGCAAAAAGGTGTGTATAGAGGGTGTTGAAACGGACGCGCAAACATCTTACTGCATATCTGCCCAGGCCGACATAATACAGGGCTTCTATTTCTATCGGCCAATGGCTGAGTCAGAATTTGTGGCGGTGGTCGAAAAAGAGCGAAAAGCGCTCCGAAAATAGAAAATGCTTCTAGAAGCACTTAATATATTATGTTTTCACGTTTTTTATTGCTTTTAAACTTGAAATTAGTATTATAAGTTATATAATGATAGTTAAACGGAGGATATTATGTTTAAAGCAAACGTGAATAAACAGGCGTTATTCGGTGAGGCCGACCGTCTGCGTCAATCCATACTTGGCGCGCGTACACTGGCTGACCGCAACAAGGACGCCGTAACCGCGCATTTCAAGCTGGCGCTTTCCTACAACAGCACGGCAATAGACGGAAACTGTCTGGATGAGCACGAGGTGCGCGAGGTAATAAAAAGCGGTCTTGCCATAGGCGGAAAACCGCTCAAGGATCATTATGAGATACTCGGGCATACCCGCGCTCTGGATTATATAAAGGAATGTGCAAAATACAATCCACTGGAGCTAAACGAGGAGGTCATAAACCACCTGCATCTTCTTTTTTACGCGGGCGTTGATATAGAGAACGCCGGGCACTACAAGGAAGAGCAAAACTATATAGAGGGTACAGATTATGTGCCGCCCTCTCCCAAGGTCACCCCCATGCTCATGAAAACCTATATAAATGACATGAACATGCAGAAAAAGACCTATCACCCAATAGAATACGCGGCAATACTTCACAAACGCCTGCTGGATGTGCACCCCTTCTTTGGCGGTAACGGCTGCATTGCCCGTTTGCTCATGAATTTGGTGTTGCTGGCGGCGGGATACGGCTATTGCAATATACCCGCTTCAATGAAGGATGAATATATGGACTCACTGCGCGCCGCGCAGCTCCAAAACGACAGCTCCGCCATGGTATGCCTCGTCGCAAGCTGCCTTATCGACACTCAAAAGCAATACGCGCGGCATCTCAACGTACAGCTTTGATTTTCTCCCGAACAAAAAAAGGGTACGCTTTTCACCGAGGCATACCCTTTTTCATTATTCCAATTATTAGCCTGACATTTTATTATTCCGACACTCGGCCTTCATCCCTGTCAAAATCAAGGGCGTGTGCGGAGTGCAGCTCTCGAACGTAAAAAGCGGACATTTTGTAGGCCTCCTCCTTCTTTACGCCCATGAAGAGAAATTCCAGCTCATCCCCGCTTTCCCCATTAAACTGTGCCGGATACGAAAAGTTTGTTCCAACCTCGGAAATCGGGTATATTTTACCCTTCTCGTAGTGATGTGGCACACCGTGCGGTATGCGCAGCTTTATTCCCTCGAAGCTCATTTGAAAGGCGTGCATTTTTATATCCTCGCACATAACATCAGCGTCTATTTCTATGCTCAGCGCATCGCCCGCCGTATCCACCTCCGCGCCGCGCGCACAGGCTATGGCATAGCCCAGCGCATAAAGATTGTATACCGTCCAGCCGGAGCACACTATGAGAGGCAAAACATCTATGCCCATTCCCATTTTGAATACCGCAAAGCCCAGCGAAGCTATAAGCCACACCGCCATAACGATGTGCGGCACCACCGGCCGCAGATCGGTATGGCGCTTGTGCTGCGCCTGCTTGGGCGTTACCTTGAAGCTGCCGCTGGTATGAAACAGCTCTTTCAGCACGGCGGCGGCATGGTATGGCGCCATGAGGGTGTCGTATATATGCGAGCTGGTATAGGTTCGCACATTGCCTATAAGCACGCGGAAATTAAGGCCGAACAGTATGAGCGAGGGTATCACTATCAGCAAAAACTGCGGCGCGCTTATGTTCACTATGGGCGTGCCGAACAGCATATATACCGTGGGCACCATTATATATATGAGCTTTTGAAAGGAGGTGAACCAATACAAAAACAGCTCCAAATATATAGTTTTTTGCTTTAATGTAAGCCCGCGCAATCTCAGCGGGTGCAGATATTTGAAAACCTGCACCGTTCCCCGCGCCCAGCGCTGCCGCTGCGCCTTCAGATCCTTCAGCTTGAAGGGCGCTATTCCGAGAGCGTAGGCCTTGTTTATATATATCATTTTATATCCCGCGTTTTGCAAGAGCATGCCGGTGGCCATGTCCTCCGTTATGCTTTCAGTGGGTATTCCCCCTACTTCGGCAAGCGCGCTGCGGCGTATTATTGCGTTGGTGCCTATGTGTATCATTGCGCCATTGTCCGCAAGGTGCGGCTCTATGTAGCGCATGAAAAAATCCTGCTCGTTGAAAAACCGCTTGTTTAGCATCTGAAACGGGTCTTTATTGTAAAATGCCTGTGGAAATTGCACCATCCCCACCTTTTCATCAGCAAAATAGGGGTAGGCCTCCATTATGAGCTTAGGCTTCACTATGAAATCCGCATCCAGCAGCATCACAAGCTCGCCCTTTGTAACCGAGAGCGCGTGGTTTATGTTTCCCGCCTTGGCATGGGCGTTGTCCGGGCGCGTGATGTAGCCCAGACCAAGCTCCAAGGCGGTGAGGCGCAGCTCCTCGCGCTTGCCGTCGTCGCAAATGTATACGCGTTTGTTTTCGTATGGGAGCGAGGCGGCCGCAAGCGCGCTTGATGCGACCAGTTGGTATGGTTCATCGTATGTACAAATGAGTATATCCACGGTTGGGCTATAATCTTCCGCAGTTTTTTGAGGCTTTGTGCGCGGCTTTTTATCCTCGAAAAACAGGCTCATTATAAACAGCGAAACAATGACCCCCATGGTCTCCGCGCCAACCAGCAGCAGCGAAAAAAGGCCGGACCAAAACGTTTCAAGGTTAAGCGTGAATATCAAACGCCATGCTATATAAGCCGCCATAAGTATTATAGTGACGACTATATATATCCTTCGCCAGGCGGGAAACCTTCTTGCCAGAGCGTACAGTATTATTATAGCGGCCATTATAACAATGAAGTACAAAACAATATCCATAGTGTCACCCTCTTATGATGGTCTTATCAAATATATTATCTAAAATACCCTTCATTTACCCGGGCAAAACCAAAGCGTCCTATTTTTGCATACAATTTCATCTATACGCACATACTTTACCGCAAACAAAAAAGGAAGGCCGCGACCCTCCTTAGATACTATAATATTACCTATATCAAACCGCCGTCCACCAGCCCAGCTGCGGCCCTATCAGCAGCAATACGCCCAACGCTGCCGTATATACCGCAAAACCGTATAGCTTGTACTTGCTTATAAGCGCCAGCATAAATTTTATCGCCAGAAATCCGCTCAGCGCTGCCGTTGCCACTCCCAGTATCAGCGGCAGCACGGTAACGTCACCCATGCCGTTTTCTGCCACGTCCTTCGCGCCGAAAACCACGCCGCCCAGAATCGCGGGTATGGACATCAGAAAGGCAAATTTCGCCGCCTTCTCCCTATCCGCGCCCGTGAAAAGGCCGCCCGCGATAGTGGAGCCGGAGCGCGAAAGCCCGGGTATTATGGCAGCCGCCTGCATTAGACCCATCGTCATGGCCTGGGGCAGCTCTATTTTCTTGCGTTTTTCGTAACGACGGGAGATCACCTCACACAGCACCAGCACTATGGTGGTGCCAAAGAAGCCGTACGGCAGATACTTTCCGTTCAGCAGATCGGCAAAGGCTTCGGGAAAAAGCTTTTCGGCCACCAGCGTCACCACAATGGCGGGCACGGTGGCAAGTATCAGCATACCCAGCTTGTTCTTTATTGGGTGGCTCAAAATGGCCACTATCTCCGGCCACAGCACTATGAAAACGGCTATGAGCGTTCCCACATGCAGCATTACATCATAAAAAATGGGCACCTCGCCCACGCCGAATATGTTTTGAACAAGTTGCAGATGGCCGGAACTTGAGACAGGCAAAAATTCCGTGAAGCCCTGCACCAGACCCAGCAGCGCAGATTGCAGCGGTTCCATAAATTGTCGCTCCCCCTAAAATACAATAATTTAGTCTATATTATAACATACCTTACGCACTTTTCAGCTTACAAATATGAAATATTATCTCAATCTGCCGCAAGCTTGATAAACTGCGGGAATACCGTTATAATTCTAAGTGCAATACCGCGCAAATGAGAGTGACCGAAATCGTGATGATTTTTTGCGCGAGGCAAGGACAAAAGCGCAAGAATAGCAGAGCTATTTCGAGCATTTTGGACGAAGCATTGCGCAAAAAAGCGCGCGATTACGGCTCGCCCTGTTTGCGCGGTGTTGCCTACAGTAAAATAATTTCTGGAAAAGAGGAAGATATATGAAAATGGGAGTGGTGGGTCTGCCAAACGTGGGCAAGAGCACACTTTTCAACGCTATAACGCAGGCGGGGGCGCAGAGCGCAAACTATCCCTTTTGCACGATAGAGCCAAACTACGGCGTGGTCTCCGTGCCGGACGCGCGGCTGGATTACCTTGCCGAGATATACAATCCGCAAAAGTTCACACCGGCCACAATAGAGTTTGTGGATATCGCGGGGTTGGTGAAGGGTGCCAGCAAGGGCGAGGGGCTGGGCAATAAATTTCTGTCCCACATTCGTGAGGTGGACGCCATAATAGAGGTGGTGCGCTGCTTCGAGGACGACAATATAACCCATGTGGACGGCGGAATAGACCCCATAAGGGACGTTACCACAATAAATTACGAGCTCATTTTTGCCGATATGGAAACGGTGGAAAAACGCCTGGCCAAGGCGCAAAAGCTGGTGAAAACGGGCGATAAGAAGTACGCCGTGGAGGTTTCGCTCTGCGAGCTGCTGCTGGCCGAGCTGGAGAAGGGCAACTTCGCCAAAAACGTGGAGATGACCGAGGAGCAGCGCGAGGTGTGTGACGGCATGTTCCTTTTAACGGACAAGCCCATAATATACGTCGCGAACATCTCCGAGGAGCAGGTTTCGGACGATGTGCCCGAGGTCGCTCCGCTGCTTCAATACGCCAAGGAGCAGGGCAGCGAGGTGGTGCTGATATCCGCCAAGGTGGAAGAAGAGCTTTCAGGTCTCGCGGACGACGAAAAGCAAATGTTTATAGAGGAGCTTGGCATAGGCGAAAGCGGGCTTTCCAAGCTGGTGAAAAAATCCTATTCGCTGCTGGGTCTCATAAGCTACCTCACGGCGGGCGAAAAAGAAGTGCGCGCCTGGACCATAAAGCGCGGTACAAAAGCCCCGCAGGCGGCGGGCAAGATACACTCCGACTTTGAGCGCGGCTTTATACGCGCAGAGATAGTCGCCTTCGATACGCTCAAGGCGCTGGGCGGAAGCATGCAGGCCGCCAAAGAGCAGGGCGAGGTTCGCCAGGAGGGCAAGGAATACGTAATCGCGGACGGTGACGTGGTGCTCTTCCGCTTCAACGTGTAGTATAAACGCATACGAAAAAGCCTTCGCGAAAACGATTCGCGAAGGCTTTGCTATTTCACGCTTTATCTGCGCCTGTTCGCGATCAGCATCAAACGCAGGAAGGAGAGGAAGGCGGCCAGCATACCCGCCACGTATGTGAGCGCGGCAGCGGAAAGCACCTTCTTGGCCTCGGCCTGCTCCTCCGCTGTGAAAACGCCGGAGGAGGCTATGTTTTGCAGCGCCCGCCCGGAAGCGTTGAACTCCACCGGCAACGTGATGAGCTGGAAGATCACCACGGCAAAGTACACCCACGCGCCTATTGTGACCAGCATACCCATGTTGGTGGGAAAGAATATGCCTATGAGTATGAGCGGAAAGGCGAGGTTGGAGCATATGCCCACCACGGGCGCAATGGCGCTGCGCATTTTCATGGGTACATATTTTTTGGCGTGCTGCAGCACGTGGCCGCATTCGTGCGCGGCTATGGCAACGGAGGCCACGCTGGCATCGGCATACACCTTTTGCGAAAGCGATACCGTTTCGTTACGCGGATCGAAATGATCGGAAAGCTCTCCGTCTATCGCCGTTATTGTAACGCCCGAAACGCCGTTGGTTTGCAGCATCTGCCGCGCGAACTGCGCGCCCGTTATGCCGCGCGCGTTCTTCACCTGCGCGTATTTCTTGTATGTGCTACTCACCTTATACTGCGCGTATATGGTGACTATAAGCGCGGGTATTAGCAGCAGTATGGTGGGGTCGAACCATAGAAAAAACGATCCTAGCATAAATGTTTTCTCCTCGCTTTTTTGATTATTTGCGGCCGGCTATATCTTGTGGAACTCCGGCACCCTCTTTGTGTATGTGCAGACATATTTCACACCGCACTGCAGCAGCAGCTCGTAAGCCGCGGCGAACTCCGTGGCCAGAGCCTGCGGGCTGTGCGAGTCAGAGCCGGTGGTGAGTATCTCGCCGCCCAGCTGCGCGTAACGCTTTATTATGCTGGGGTGCGGCGTGGGGTATCCGTGAACGGGATAGTTGCTGGTGTTCACCTCAATGCCCTTGCCGCGCGAGATCACATTTTTCAGTATAGCGTCTATTATATCGGGAAAATCCTCGTGGATGAATGGTTTGGGGTCTTCAAACTGCGGATATTTGCTGAGATATTTGTCCACATAGCCGATGTGACCTATAACATCAAAATTTTCAAAGCTCTCTATGCAGGCCAATATCTCTTTCAAATATATCTCTTGCCCCTCCCGAAGCTCCCATTCGTCGTAATAATCGCCAAACCAGGGGTCTTTGCCCTGCGCCACATGCTGCGAGGCAATTATGAAATCAAAATCGTGCCCGGCGAAGTCGTCCGCTATTTTTTGCAGCGAACCAGTGAGCAGGCCGGTCTCTATGCCCCGCTTTATTTTAAGCTGCGGAAAAGCCTCTATCACATCGTCGATACGCTTCAGATAGTCCGCCAACTGAATCTCCATTTTAAAATCCACCGCGCAGGGATAGTCCAGCTCGTGATGGTCCGTAAAGCATATCTCCGCCAGCCCCTTTTCTATCGCGGAGCGCGCGCAGTCAGCCGCCGCCGCGTCCGAATCGTGCGAGTTGTTCGTGTGTATATGGTAATCATAGTATTCGCGCATAGCATTCCCTCACATTAAATATTTGTCACCCATTATTATATTACATAAACCGCCACCGGCAAAGCCCGACGCCCCATTGTTTGTATTTTATTCTCAATTTTGGTATACTGTACGCAGATTTTTTATAGGATGGTTGAATTTTGAGGGACGGTAAGAGTACGATACGGTTTTTGTGCGAAACGGCGGTGATCGCCGCCATATACGCGGTTTTGACGCTTGTGCTGGCGCCAATAAGCTTTGGGGGTATGCAGGTTCGTGTTTCGGAAGCGCTTTGCGTGCTTCCCTTTTTCACACCCGCGGCTGTGCCCGGGCTTTTCATAGGCTGCCTGCTATCCAATGTTTTTGGTTCGCCGCTTGGGCTCATGGATGTGGCCGTGGGAAGCCTCGCAACGCTGGCGGCCGCGTTTTTGGCCTCCAAAATGAAAAAACGCTGGCTCGTGCCGCTGCCCGCGGTGCTGCTGAACGCTTTTTTGGTGGCTTGGGTGCTGAACGTTATGCTGGAGCTGCCCTATTGGCTGAATGTTCTATATGTCGGTTTAGGACAGGCCATAGCTTGTTATGGTATAGGTATGCCCCTGCTCTATTTACTTGAGAGAAACAGAAAGGTATTGTTTAAAAATGGCTGATATAAAAAATGTGTGTGTATATGGCTCCAGCAGTGACGCCATAGATAGAATATATTTGGAGGAAGCGTTCGCCCTGGGCGAAATGCTTGCCGGAGACGGCATGCAGCTCACCTATGGCGGCGGCGCGGTGGGCGTGATGGGCGAGTGCGCGCGCGGCGTGCACAGCGCGGGCGGCCGCGTAACGGGCGTGCTGCCCCGCTTCATGAATGTGGACGGTATACCGTACAAGGAGGCGGACGAGCTGATTTGGACGGACACCATGCGCGAGCGCAAGCACATAATGGAAGAGCGCTCAGACGCTTTCATTGCCGCGCCGGGCGGCATTGGTACCTTCGAGGAGTTTTTTGAGATAATCACACTAAAGCAGCTTGGGCGGCACGAAAAGCCCGTTGTGCTGCTGAACACAAACGGGTATTACGGCGCGCTCTGCAATATGATGGAACGCTGCGTGGCCTCCCGTTTTGCCAAGGAATTCACACTTAGGCTTTACCACACCGCAACGACGGCGGCAGAGGCTATTGAATATCTAAAAAATTACACCTATGTAAAGCCGGAGAGAAAATGGTTTTGATAACATGACTTTGAAGGAAAACTTTTCAAACGCGCTGGCCGTGTATAGAAAAAATTTTGCAAAGCTATTCGTGCCCCTGCTCATAATGCAGCTTGTGATGCTGCTTCCCCTGACCTTTTTCACCATGCCCGGCACCGTCAACGCGGTGCGCGCGCTGCTTTCCTCGCTCACCTCGCTCTCTCGCACGGGCGACGCGCTGAGCCCCTCCATGCTGCCCGTTTTTGCCTACATACTGCTTATGCTGCTGTTTTTCTCACCCGTGATAGTGAGCAACACGGTTTTTGTGGTGGATAAGGATTTTCATAACAAAAGCGTAACCTTCCGCGAATCGTTAGGCTTTGCCAGAGGGAACTATGGCTCCATGATAAAATCCTACTTTGTGTCCGTGGTTTGGGCGCTGCCCATATTTGCAGCGATGGGGCTGGTGCTGGCAAGCATGTTCATAAAACAGTTCGACATAGCTTTTATAAACGGCTTCGATCAATTTTTGGCGATAGCCGCACTCATAGCCTTCGCGCTTTACGCGCTGGGCACCGTTTTTGTGCCCTACGTTGTTGTATCGGAAGAAAAGAGCGGCTTTGAAGCGCTCAAAACATCCTTCCGCTATATATACAAGGGTCATTTTCTAGGAACAGTGGGCAGGCTGGCGGCAGGCGCCGGCCTTGTGGGTGCCATGATGTTTCTTATAAACTGGCTGGCGCAGCTGCCCTTCGCGGAGCTTTTCGACCTTTATCTGCGTGACCCCGCCGCCGCTTTTCGTGAGCCGCTGATGCTACTGGCCATAGTGCTGGCTGTGGGCGCTATATTCCTGGCGGCGCTTATAATACCCTTCTGGTACGCCTTTTCATATAACACATACAAGGACGCGCGCGAATACTATATAAATAAAACCTCTACGCAAGAATAAAAAAGAACCGTTCCGCCTAAGCGAAAGGTTCTTTTTATAATTTTCGTATTATGCTGGCTTCACGCTTTGCCGTCGCAACCGAGCACCGTCTTTATCTTGTGCGCAACCATTTCCTTTATGGCATCGCGCGCGGGAGACAGATACTGCCTCGGGTCGAAATCGGCCGGATGCTTTGCGAAATGCTCGCGGATAGTGGCCGTCATAGCCAAACGCAGGTCGGAGTCTATGTTTATTTTGCACACAGCGCTCTTTGCCGCCTGACGCAGCATTTCCTCGGGAACGCCCTTCGCGCCGGGCATGCTGCCGCCGTATTCGTTTATCATTTCAACAAACTTGGGAACAACGGAGGAAGCGCCGTGCAGCACTATGGGGAAACCGGGCAGCTTCTTAGAAACTTCGTCCAGTATGTCAAAACGCAGATGCGCGTCGCCCGTGAATTTGAAAGCGCCGTGGCTCGTGCCTATTGCTATTGCAAGGCTGTCAACGCCCGTCTTGGCGGCGAATTCCTCAACCTCTTCGGGTTTTGTGTAAGAAGAATCCTCGGCGGAAACCTGTACGTCATCCTCTACGCCCGCAAGCCTTCCCAGCTCGCCCTCAACAACCACGCCGTGATCATGCGCGTATTCAACCACCTTGCGAGTGAGCTTTATATTCTCCTCGAAGGGCAGGTGCGAACCGTCTATCATAACGGAGGTGAAACCGCCGTCTATGCAGGATACGCAGGTCTCGTAGCTGTCGCCATGGTCTAGGTGCAGGCAGATGGGCAGGCCTGTATCCTCAAGCGCGGCGTCAACCAGTTTGCGCAGGTATATGGGGTTGGCGTAGTTTCTCGCTCCCTTGGACACCTGAAGTATAAGCGGGGAATTCAGCTCCTTCGCGGCTTCTGTTATACCCTGAATTATTTCCATGTTATTTACATTGAAAGCACCTATGGCATAACCGCCCTCGTAGGCTTTTTTAAACATTTCTGTAGTAGTTACCAGTGGCATATTGAAAATCCTCCTTAAAAGTATTGATTTGATACATATATAAGTATACCTGCTGTACCCACCATTTACAACACTAAATGTCAGGAAATATCACTGTTTGTGCATTTAGCACAAACCCGCGTGGTTTCTTGCCTTTTCGCCCATAATTTGGTTGCAAATGCCTATTAAATAAAATATAATAGAATATGTATGAAAAATATACTAAATTCTAAGGAGTGATTTATTATGGCAGTTAAAGTTGGTATCAATGGTTTTGGTCGTATTGGAAGACTGGTTTACAGGGCTTCTATAAACAACCCCAACATAGAGGTTGTGGGCATAAACGATCCTTTCATCGATCCTCCGTACATGGAGTACATGCTGAAGTATGACACCGTGCACGGCAGGTTTGACGGCGAGGTTTCCTACAAGGAAGACGCTATCATAGTTAACGGCAAGGAAGTAAAGGTTTTCGACAAGATGAACCCCACCGAGATACCCTGGGGCGCTATAGGTGCTGATTACGTTGTTGAATCCACAGGCGTTTTCACAACAATAGACAAAGCCAAGGCACACATCGAAGCGGGCGCTAAAAAGGTTGTTATATCCGCTCCTTCTGCGGATGCTCCCATGTTCGTTATGGGCGTTAACCACAAAAACTATGACAAGTCTATGGACATAGTTTCCAACGCTTCCTGCACAACAAACTGCCTCGCTCCTATGGCGAAAGTTATAAATGACAAGTTCGGCATAAAAGAAGGTCTGATGACAACCGTTCACGCCACAACAGCCACACAGAAAACGGTTGACGGCCCTTCCAAGAAGGACTGGAGAGGCGGGCGCGGTGCCGCGTTCAACATCATCCCCTCCTCCACAGGCGCTGCAAAGGCGGTTGGCAAGGTTATACCCGAGCTCAACGGCAAGCTGACAGGCATGGCGTTCCGCGTGCCCACTGCTGACGTTTCCGTTGTAGACCTCACCTGCGTGCTGGAGAAGGCCGCTTCTTATGACGATATAAAGGCAGCTATGAAGGCCGCTTCCGAATCTGCTGATTTCAAGGGCATAATCGGTTACACCGAAGAAGCCGTTGTTTCTTCCGATTTCATAACGGACGCTCGCACATCCATATTCGACGCGGGCGCGGGCATCAGCCTGAACGACAACTTTGTAAAGCTCGTTGCATGGTATGACAATGAGTGGGGTTATTCCAACAAAGTTCTCGACCTCATAAGCTACATAGCCAGCGTTTAATCTAAAAACAAAGCGAACGCCTCTCCCGCGGGAGGGGCGTTTTTTTGTGCGCCGGTTCTAGCTCAAGACGTTTGTGGATGGAGTTGCCGAACGCGCCGCCTTTTTTTTGAAAATCAAACAAATACATACAAACAATACCATCTTTATGCTATAATGTTTTAATAATCAGTTTTTCGAAAGGGTTATTGGGGAAATATGAAAAATAAAATATTTGGTATTTTTTGTGCGCTACTTGCGGTGTGCTTTATTTTTTCGGCCTGCGGCACTCCGGCGGAAAGCGCAGAGGAACAAAAGCCCATACAGATCGCGTTGACTCAAGACATACTGTCCTTTGATCCCATGCAGACCTCGGATATTTTTTCGGAGGCAGTGTTGCGCTGTGTATACACCTCGCTGTACGATTTTGACGACGATCTCAATTTGCGTCCCAAGCTGGTAAAATCGGAAAAGGTGCTGGACGACAGAAGCTGGCAGATAGAGATACAAGGCGGCGTAAAATTCCACGACGGCAGCCCGCTCACGGCGGAGGATGTCGTTTTCAGCATAGAGCGTGCCAGACAGGGCGGGCGCACCCAAAAGCTGCTGGAGATGGTGGAATCCGTGGAGAAGGTGGATGATACAAATTTTATAATACGCGCCAAGGAACCTTTCCCCAACATGCTCTCGCTCTTCGCAAAAGCCGAAACGTCCATCGTTTCCAAAAAAACAGTGGAGGACCCGAACTACGACTTCACCGAGCCCGTGGGCGCGGGGCCTTTCAAGCTGAGCTCACGCGAGGAGGGCAGCAACATAAAGCTGGAACGCTTCGACGATTATTTCAAGGAGGCAGCGGCCAGCAAATATATAGATTTTGTGGTAATAACAACCGAGCAGGACAGAACGGCGGCCTTCCTGAACGGCGATGTGGACATACTTTTCAGCGTATCCGCATACGATTGCGATAAACTGAAGCTTTCGCCCAACGTAAACCTGCTGCAATCGCCCTCCACCAAGATAGAATATCTTTCGCTTAACAACAACCATCCTCCGCTGGATGACCCCAAGGTGCGCCTGGCCATAAGCAGCGCCATAGACCGCGGGAAGATCGCCAAGGAGGTCTACCACGGCTACGCCACGCCCTCCTCCAGCCTCATTCCGAACGGCCTGACAGGCTATGTGGATTCGCCCGTTACCTATGACCCTGAGCGGGCAAAGCAGCTTTTGAAGGAGGCGGGTATGGAGGACGGCTTTGAGTTCACCGTGATAGCCATAGACACCATACGCAAAAACACGCTGGAATACATAAAGCTCGACCTCGCCGAGATAGGCGTGAAGCTGAATTACAATCTTATAACGATGAAGGAGGCCGTGGACACCATGAACGCGGGCGAGCACGACGGAATACTGGTGGGCTGGGCCTACAGCTCCGACCCCAACAGCGTGCTTCCGTTGGTGCTGGGAACGGGCAGCGGCAAAACGATGAACTCCAGCAACTACAGCAACCCCGAGGTGGACGCGCTGATCTCGCAGGCGCGGCAGGAGGCCGACGCGGATGCCAGAGCCAAAATATACGAGAAAATAAACGGCATTGTTTCAAATGACGCGCCCATGGTGGTGCTTTTGAACCCGATGGTATTGAGTGCGGCGCAAAGCAGCATAGAGGGCGTGCATTTCAATCCGCAGGGGCTGATACAGTACGAATCCCTTTACAGAAAATAGTATACCTATAAAAAAACGCGCGCGCTGCATCCATTATGAAGCGCGCACGTTTTTTAGTTTCATCAACGTACATCTACTTACCGCATTTCCTGAGTATGCGGTAATAGGAGGGCAGCTCTTCATCCCGCGCCTCCTCCACGACCTCCAGCCTGCCCATACGTATCATTTCCTCTATACGAAGCGCTACCCAAGTGTCGCTTATTCCCAACCGCTGCTTTCCCAGCACCCGGCCTATCACCCTGCCCGCTTCAAAATCGCCGTCCTCTTCCGCGATCTCTCGCTCTATAAAGCAGTCATATACGCTATCGCTAACGCTTACCAGCCTGCCATTCAGCACGGCGCGCAGCGTGGCGTTTTCCTCGCGCAGCGTCTGCCAGCGCGCGGCGCAAATCTCACAAAAAAGATGCGACACCGTTCTTTGGTATTGCAGATATCCCTGCCACTCCTCCGCCGATACTTCTCCCCAGCTCTGTTTTTGCTTAATATTGCCATTTTTATCCATTTCCCATTCGGGCAACTTTACTATGCTTATTCTTCCGCATTTTTTCCCCAACTTCGAAATATGCCGCATAAACCAATACAGACCGCAGTATTCATTTGGATCGTTGCTGTACCACAGCCGCATAGATTCGCCTTCCTTCGCCCGCGCCAAGACCTCTTCCATACCGCTCTGCGCCCGCGCCATAACATCGCGCGCTGCGGCGGTGCCTTCGGGATATACGCTCCACAGCCTTTCCAGCATTTTCAGCCGATTCTGCCAAAAATCTTCTTCCGCTATATCGCCCATGTTCAGCGCCAAATGAAAGCTGTATATGTCGGACGCGTTACCTCCCAGCAGCACCGCATTTTCCCATTTCTGCCGCTCATTCTCCTCGTATTGCCTTCGTATGGTTTCTATCTCCTGTTCCGTCAGCTTGCTTCCGTCCTCATGGCGGCCTATCACGCATATAAAATTCGCTCCCGATCCCTCCGTATCAAAGTTCTGTGCAAATTTAAGGCTGCCGCAAGCGCTGTCATTAAAAACTATGTCTAACATTTCTCCATCCTCAAGCTGTTTTTTACAGCAAATCATTTGCTTCGGTTTTTGTCGTCCTCTTTTTTCTCGCGCTTCACAACATACATAGCGGCATCCGCCTCGCGCAAAAGCTCCTCCAGCGTGCCCTTCGACCTGCCGTCGCTAATGGCCACGCCTATACTGGCAGATACCTCAAAGGTGATCTCTCCCGTGGCAAAGGGATAGACCAGCTTTTCATGCAGCGCCTTTTTGAGCCGCGTCGCCTCAACTTCTCCGCAATCCGACATAAACACGGCGAACTCATCTCCGCCAAGTCTCGCGGGTATGCCCTTTTCGCCCACCGTGTGCTCTATATCCGCACTGAGCTTGCACAACAGCTCATCGCCCGCGCTATGCCCGAAGTTATCGTTAACCATCTTAAAATAGTTCATATCTATGAAAAGCAGAGCACTGCCCCCATAGCCATCCATATCCGCCATCGCGCTGTTCACGCTCTCCATAAAACCATAGCGGTTCAAAAGTCCTGTAAGTTGATCCCGTCTGGCCTGCTTTATTGATTCCTGCTCCGTCTTTTTATAGCTGCTCACGTCACGCAGTTGCACAAAAAGGCGCGAGAGCCTGTCATCCTCATACATAGGCACAATGAGTGAGTGAAACCACTTTTGACCAAGATAGGGCGTGTATATCACCGCCTCACGCTTTACCGCCAGATGCTCGTCCCTCATGTTTTCCAGCATACCCATGAGCATACGCTGATCCGTATCCACAAAGCAGCGCGTGAACCTTTCCACCACGCAAGCGCCCTCCGGCACCTCCAGGCCGTCCATAAGCTGCTGAAATTCGGATTTATTGCTGCTGGCCACCTGATCCTTCACATCTATGTCTATATTTATGTCACCCATATCACTGGATTGATAAAGCTGATACACCCCTTCAAAATTGTGTTGCACCAGCTTTATTGTGTGCATAAGACTGAAAAACTTATTTTGAAGATACCTCGTTTCAAAATAGCCGGTTTTACCCTCACATTTAAGCTCGTCTTCGTCGAGATTGTTTTTATACCTATCCATAACGTATATCAACGCGTTTATTGGCTCCACAACCTTGCGGCTAAAATAAAACGAAAGCACCATGGCCACTGCGACTATCACCAATATTATTACCACATAGGGCAATATAAACTGATTTGCGAATGAATATATTAGGCTGTTGTCCAAAAATCCGGCGAGATACCATTCTGAATCATGAATATTTTTATAGTATCCCGATACGGTGACCCCTGACGCCCGCGTCTCCAAAGGTCCTTCCACATCTTCAAAATTCCATCCCTTAAGCGCTTGGGCTACTGCCGCGTTTTGCTGTTCATCTGCAAATTTTCTGGAGTTTATTACCTCTCCGTTACTTCTGTACACATACGTTGCAGTATCTGTGAGATTATAGTAACTGCTTATGCTCTTAAAAATGTATGACTTATCATACACTGAGGCCAAGCTTCCCAAATATTTGCCCGATTCGTCAAATATGGGCGTGACAATACCCAAACTGTACACATTTCCAGCCAACTTGAATTCATCTATCGTCTGTCTGTCATAAGCCGCTGAATGCAGGCCGGACTTTACCATGTTCACCGCCGTGCCGTCCCCTATTGAATAAAGCGTTTCACCGGCGTCATTTATAAGAAGGCTTACGGTAATTTTATCCTCCGAATTTTCAAGATAGCTTTGGAATTGCTCCAGCAGATCGTTTTCATTCAAAAAAGCCGCACCGCCGGTTTCCTCTAAATCAACAAGTTTTTTTACAAAACGGCTGTCCGATATCATGTTGTTGTCTATTATTTGGGAAATATAATCAACCTGTACATTTAAGCTCTCCTCCAAATTCCGCTCGTAGGATTCTTTTGACAGCTCAATTCCGCTTTTATATAACAATGCTAAAACAACACTTGTTGGCACCAGTGCTATAAGCACAAACGCCAACAAAAGCACATTTTTTAATTTCATCAAACACCCCAAAAATACGTCCACCACATTATGGCATGGACGAACTTCAATATAATTTATCAATACCCCGAATGCAATAAACTTCGTGAATGTTATAAGTGTATTTTCTATATTATACCAACGAGCCATCAAAAAGTCATTAGGGTGAAGCAGTGTTTACAAAAATAATTTGATTTTTTATAGATTTAATTATTTAACATGCAATATGAAGCTATTACCTATACCTTTGTATAAGAGCTTTATCACCAAACACCGGTTGCTACATCCTAAACGCGCGACACACAATGTATCAATATCATGCTTAAAAGCAAAACAATGCACAAAAAAGAGCCCGCCATAGTGGCGAGCCCCTTTATTTTAGAGTAAATTAGGGATTAATAGTTGTACTGATCAACATTCTCCGCTGTTATATCAAGCGGGGGTCCCATTATGATGGTCTTGCCATCTTCTTTGAGCATTATTTTACCAACGCCCGGTATTTCCAGACCGTCGGTTATGGGTGTGCCTGTAGCCTGTGCGTAAGCAACGTAAGCTGCGAGGTAACCCAGGCCTTCAACGTCCCACAGAACGGATACGTCTACGGAACCGTCCTTCAGGTAAGGTTTGCTGTCATTAGGCATACCTGTACCAACCACGGAAACCTCATCCTGCAGACCCAGCTCCTGTATGGCCTGACCGGCACCCGGAGGTGTAGGTGTGCTCATACCGATTATGCCGGTAACATCAGGATAAGACTTCAGAAGGTCAAGAGTCTTAGAGTAAGCTTCCTGCTGGCTCTCGTTTGTGGGGATCTTGTCCGTTACGAGTTCCATGTTCGGATACTTTTCTTTTGCATAGGCCATACCGGCGTCTATCCAAGTGTTCAGGTTAGCAGCCTCAAGACCGCCTGTGAGTATAGCGTATTTACCGGAGTCTCCGCCCATCTTCTGGAACAGAGTTTCCCATACGTGCTCACCCAGCTGCTGGTCGTCTATCTGATGAACAGAGTAGCTAACTGCGGCGGGATCAGCGGGTGTATCCCAGTCGATTACGGCGATACCGGCATCGGTAGCCTTCTTCAGAGTGGGTGTGATACCAGCGGGATCGTTGGGAGCTATAGCTATAGCGTCAACGCCCTGAGCGATGTAGTCCTCCAGCATTTTAACCTGCTGTGTAGGATCGGCTTCTGTGGGGCCGGCGTAGATTACTTCGAAACCGAAGTCTTCGGCAGCCTTCTTAGCGCCCGTTTCGGAAGCATTGAAGTAGGGGATACCTATCAGCTTAGGCATAACAACTACTTTCATTGTGCCGTCGCCCTTGGGAGCCAGCGTGCCAGCGGCAGCCGGAGCAGCCTCGGAAGCAACCGGAGCAGCCTCAGATGCAGCCGGAGCAGCCTCGGAAGCAGCCGGAGCAGCCTCAGATGCAGCCGGAGCGGCCTCGGAAGCAGCCGGAGCCTCGGAAGCCGGAGCGGCCTCAGACGCGGCCGGAGCTGCAGACGACGCCGCCGGAGCGGGCGCAGAGCAGCCGGCCAGTACTGCTGTCAATGCGAAGAGTACGCACAGAGCAATAACAATTGTTTTTTTCATTCTTTTAGTTCCTCCTTTATATTTCCTTGCGGTATATCCGCAAAAATTTGGCTTTTTTATACCTGCGAAACATTAGACGGATTTAACCCCGTAAAATGTTCCGTAGCATACTTTTATAGAGAACAAAGCATTATGACGCGGACGCCTGCTGCTCTGCCTTGAGCTTTTTGAGCATGTTCTTCTGCTGCACCGTGCTGAATATAAAGTTCAGCGCCAGCACGCCTATAAGCATGGCTCCCATTACCATATCCACGAAGAAGCGGTTCAAGCCGAATATATTCAATCCGCTTGACAAAAGCTGTATGGCAACCACCGCCAACACCGTTCCTCCCACCTTGCCGTAACCGCCGTTTATGCTGGTTCCGCCAAGCACAGTCGCAAGTATGGCCTGCATCATGTAAGAGTTACCGTAGTCAACCTTCATGGAGTTGTAGCGCGAGGTCATTATTATTGCGGCCATGAAGCAGAATATCGCGCTTACAAGGTATGCCTGTATGAGCATCTTCCACACGTTCACGCCCGAATAATTTACCGCTACGTCGTTGCTGCCCACCATGTGGAGCCGCAGGCCCCAGGGTGTGCGTTCATATAGTATATATGCCACTATGGCGATAACTATAAATATTATAAGCGAAATAGGTATTCCGCTGCCGCCTATCGTACCGTTGCCGATCACGCCAAAGCTCTCCGGGAAACCGGATATTGCGCGACCCTCTGTGAGATTTAGCCCTATGCCCTCAAACAGCATCATTGTTCCCAGTGTTGCAAGTATGGGCGAAACATGCAGCTTCGCCACGAGGAAACCGTTCAAAAGGCCAAGGCCAATAACCATTGCAAAACCGGCTATGAGGCCAAGGAATATGGCCAGTCCGGCATCCATCCCCTCACCGTTCGCGTATAGATTGCTTATTACCATAGCCATGGCAATACCACTCAGCGAAGCAACAAATGTGAGCGAAAGATTTATGCCGCCCGTAAGTATTATAACCATCATGGCAAGCGCCAATATACCCAGTTCAGGCAATTGATTTGCCATGGATGACGCGTTAGCCGCAGTCAAAAACTTATCAGGGGACAGCGCCGCCATAACAGCGAATATGGCTATACAAATAATGAATAATACGCCTTCTTTTGGATTTCTTTTAAACCAACTCATAATCTACTCCCCCTTTATGCCACGTCAACCTTGAGACGGTTCTTCTCCTGCCTGTAACGGCTGTAGGCATCCACACTCACCGCCGCAATGATTACTATACCCGTCACTATCTGCTGCCAGAATGTGGGGATACGCATCAATATGAGGCCGTTTTGCAGTATTGTCATGAAGAACACACCAAGTATGGCACCGAACACGGAGCCGTAACCACCGGTTATGTTTACGCCGCCTATTACGGTTGCGCCAATAACCTTTATATCCCAGCCCGCGAAGGAGTTGGGGTCAACCTGACGGAATATGGAGGTGTGAACCACGGAGGCCACGCCCGCCAGTACGCCAAGGTACATGTAGAGCAGCATTTGAGATTTTTTTACGTTATAGCCGAGGCGCTGGGCAGATTCCCTGTTGCCGCCTATGGCGTATATGCTGCGGCCAAAGCGGGTGTATTTGAGCATCCACCATGTGAATATTATCACCGCCGCCAAAAATATTACCTGCACGGGCAGACCAATGGGTATTTTTACACCCTCGACCTGCGTTTGGAAAAAGCTGGTTTGGCCGAAGGATATGAATTCATCGGGTATACCTGTTATCCACGTGCCGTTCGTTATATATTTTACCAGTCCGTTTATGATGTTGAACGAACCCAGCG
>CAYXFB010000030.1:0-29561 GCA_964464145.1 uncultured Christensenella sp. | reverse complement strand
AAAACTTATCCGACGCGGAAAAGCTGTTTGTGACCCGAACCTTCGCAATTTCAAATTATGAAAACGCCAAAATGATAGAGAGCGCGAAGCTCGGAGGCAAAAATTACGATATATTTACCGCAAACACACTATATAAAGAGTATCGTGATACTCAAAACGATTTGGCACTCGCCTGGTGTACGCTATATTATGAATTTGGTTACGATTTACCGGACAAGGCAAAATTGACCGTAGGCGACAGGGACAGCCGCATAAGCGAATTCACAAACGATATGCAGCGCTTCTGGGATGAAACGGATATAGAAACTTTGCTCAAAATGAGCGAGGAGGATATAAAAAAGGAAATAATCCGTTGCGCAGAGCAAAACACAACTCCTGAAATAACCATAAAACCCGAGCTGTCCACCGTGTTTTTTGAGAAAAAGGACGAGCGCGGCTTGATATCCGATAAAATCAACTGATACAAAGCCCACAAATCCGCCGGAGAATACCCCCGGCGGATTTTTCATCTCTCCCCCCGTGCCCATTCCTATCCTCAAATATGTCACTACAGTATATTTTTTGCGTTTCATATTATGATATAATAACATAAAAAATCAGGAGCCGGATCTAATGGAGGGCATCAGCCTAAGACGCGCCGCCGCACAGGACGGACGCGCCATAGCCGAAATAATTGCATACGCCTTCAAGCAGGATTTTTGCGCCGTTACAAACGATATGAGCCGCATTGCGCAGGCACTTTGGCGCGTTATAGATCACGAACGCTTCTTTGTGGCGGAAAGCGGAGGCATAGCGGGCGTTTTGGCCTGCTCTGACAGCACCGGCCGCGCCATGAAGATACACCGTCCGGACATGATTCGTAACCTCGGCCTGGTGCGCGGCCTGCTTACCGCGGCGGACTACCGCGAAAAATTCACCGCGCCACTCCCTTTCCCAGCGCATACCGGCTATTTCGAATTTGTGGCTGTGCGAGAGGATATGCGAAGACGCGGCATAGCCACCGCCCTGCTGCGCTTCGCTATGGAACACACCCCCTACACCGAATATCTTCTGGACGTGCTGGCGGAAAACGAGGGAGCGGCCGCCTGCTACAAAAAGCTGGGCTTCGCCGAAATAGAGCGGGTGAGCGCGGCGCAGGACAGAGCCGGACGCGAGCGTATATATATGGGTCTGCTCAAGGGCGGGCTGTAGCGCTACAGCTTGGCAACCACCTTGTTGAACGCTATTTCGCGTTTGAACATTTTGGATATCATGTCCGGCAGCTCCTCAAGCGTTATTATCTGCGTGATGCCAGAAGTCAGATCGAGCAGCCCGCTTTGCGCGTAGGCTATCACTGCGTGCCACTCTCGTCCGGGGAATGGCGCGGAGTATGAGTTCCACGAGCCCGTCATGGAAAGCTCCCCGCGCACTATGTGCTCAAAGGTTTGCGGCGGGAAAACGACGTTTTTATGCGCCGTGCCCAAAAACAGCACCCTGCCCTTTTTTCTCGCCAGGCGAACACTTTGCTCCTGCGTTACGCTGCTGCCCGCCGTCTCCATAACAACGTCGGCCATCGTTCCGCCCGTCAGCGCGGCCACCTCTGCCGCAACGTCCGTCTTCGCCGGGTCTATACAAGCGCTCGCGCCGAACTTTTGCGCCAGCTCAAATTTTTTGCTGTCTATATCCACGGCTATTATATTTGTCGCGCCCAATATACGCGCAAACTGCACGGCGTATAGCCCTATAGTGCCGCAACCCAGCACAACCACGCTGTCGCCCGCCTCTATGCCCGTGCGCATTACCCCGTGAAGCGTCACGGCGGCCGGCTCTATTGCGGCGGCCGCTATGGAGCCTATGCTCTGCGGCAGCTTTATGAGGTTGGCAGCGGGCGCAACAACGTATTCCGCCATGCCGCCGTTTGTGCGCGAACCCAAATAGTTGTAGTCTAGGCACAGCCCGTAATCGCCCTTGGCGCAGTTTTCGCACCTCATGCAGGGCAGTATTGGCGCCACCACCACCCTGTCTCCCTCGCAAAATTCGCTGGCGCCCTCTCCCGCGCGCTCCACCACGCCGCAAAATTCGTGCCCGGGAATGAGCGGCATGGAATAGGTTCCCGTAACCATAACACGCTCCAGATCAGAACCGCACACGCCCACCGCCGCCACCTTTAAGAGAACGTCCGTAGCTTTTTCCGGCTCCGGCACGCAAACGCTTTCCACCACCAGCTTCCCCGGACTGTGCAGCACCGCCGCACGCATTTTTTTACTCATCTTTACACCGCCTTTTTTCCAAACGAATATTATTCCTGCGAAAACATTACCTTCATACCCGCGCCGGACAGCGCGAAATCGAAGGCCGCCTGCGCGTCCTCAAGCGAAAAACGCTCTACCGATATTTTGTTGAGCGGTATCCTTCCCGAGGCCGCTATGTTTATTGCCTGCCTGTGATCCTCTATGCTGGAACCTGTTGTGGCCGTTATCACAAGCTCTTTGTAGTGTATGAGGTTGGTGTTTAGCTCCACCAGCTCGCGCCCCTTGGGCATACCGCCGAACAGATTTATCCTGCCGCGCGCCGCCGCCAGCTCAAGCGCCAGCGCTTGCAGCTCCGGCACCGAGTTTGCCGTTATCACAACATCTGCGCCCCGCCCGTGCGTATGCTTTTTCACGGCCTCGACCAGATCGGTATCGGCCGAATTCACGGTTATGTCCGCGCCGAATTTTTTTATCTCGGCCAGCCTGTTTTCAAGTATATCCGCCACGATTATTTTTCCCGCGCCCGCCAGCCTTTGCAGCATAACGTGGCAGGAGCCTATCGGGCCCGCGCCTATTATGAGCACCGTGTCTCCCGGGCGGGTATTTACCGATTCGTAAGCGTTGTACGTGCAGGAGAGCGGCTCTGCCAGCACGGCCTCCGCGTAGCTCATAGCCTGCGGCAGTATGGCCACGTTTCCGCGCGCCACCGCGCTTTCCGGCACGCTCATATATTCCTGAAAACCGCCGTCCAGGCTTATGCCGAAGGCTTCGTAATCTGGACAGAGCTGGTTTTGGCCGGCTATGCACATGGGGCAAACGCCGCAGCCTATGTTGGGCGCTATCGCCACCCGCACGCCCACCGGATAGGCCGACGCGCCCGAGCCCACTATCTCGCCCGCCACCTCGTGACCCAGCACACGTTTTTCGCCCGCCTTTATCTTGAAATGTCCGTTTTTATATATCCTAAGATCGGTTCCGCAAATTGCCGCCGCCTTCACCTTCAGCAGCAGCCCGCCCGCCTCCATGCGCGGCTTTTCGACATCCTCCACAGTGATCCTTCCGGGCGAATGGTAATATATTGCTTTCATATCCGCACCTCCTGCCTCGATTATAGAATAATATTTTTTATTTGTAAACACTTTATAGAATTTTATTTTATTTGACGCGACGGCTATAGCGGTTTATATTATATTTAAGCAATATGGAGGTTTTTTATGGATATGAACGCTGTAACTCTGATACGCCAAAACGCGGGCTATATGAACTCCGCGCTCAAAAAAATAGCCGAATACATACTCTCAAACCTGGAGGAAAGCAAGACCATAACCACGCGCAGGCTGGCCACGGTTTGCGGCGTGGCCGAATCCACGGTGACCCGCTTTGTGCGAGAGCTGGGCTTCCACAGTTTTCAGGAGATGAAAATAAGCATAGCCGAATATTTGACGCAAAACCAACCCGCGCGCGAATCGGAATCTGAGCGGGTCTACGAGGATATAGGCGAAAGCGACAGCATAGCCGACGTTATAGAAAAGCTGGTATACCGCAACGTGCTGGCGCTCACAGAGACGCAGCGCACGCTGAACACAAAAGAGGTGGAGCGCGCCGTGGACATAATAGAAGCCGCCGACACCCTCATATTCTGTTGCCAGGGCTTTTCGCGCGTGGCGGCGCTGGAGGGCGTTACGCGTTTCACACGAGCGGGAAAGAAATGCATACTTTTCGAGGATGAGAGCATGCAGCTCATGATGTCCGCCATTGCGGGCCCGAGGGACGCGATCATAGGCATAAGCAACACGGGCAGAACGGGCATGGTGATATCCGCAATGCGGCTGGCGCGTGAAAACAAGCGCCCCACCATCTGCATAACCTCCTTCGAGGGCGCGCCCATAGTGAAGGCGGCCGACGTTTCGCTGATCACGCCCACAAAATCCCGCCACGACGAGACGGGCACCATCTGGGAATCCGCCTCCTCCAAGACCGCGCAGGTGCTTGTGATAGACATACTCTGCGCCTGCTTCACGCTGCGGCAATACAAAAAAACGCTGGGCTATATGGACGCTACCTACCGCGCCATAAAGAGCACCCGCGTGGGCAAAGACGGCGAGTAAATATTTTTTGCAGCGCCGTACCATAGAGTAAATTTCATGTTCTCTTCACTTTTGTGTAATAAACTAGCGAATGCTTATACCAAGCTGGAAGGAGTTTAGCATGAGATTTTTCTCGAGTAGATTTAGTATAGACAGATTGATCGAACCATTTAGAAGGCTGTCAAACAACCGCAGATACAAGCCAAGAGGAGCGTATCCATACCCCATAATATCGCATGATAGGCACAAGCCCCACCGCGCAGGCAAGCAAAAACTGCTGCGCGTCGTATTTATATCGGGCGCCGCCGCGATCTCTTTGGCGGTGGTGGTTGGCGCGTACAGCGCCTCGTCCGCGCCTTTGGGGCAGCTCATGCAACCCGAGAATAAGCTGCAATCCTCGCAGCAAGCTTCCCCCGTTAAGGCGGCCGCCAAAGCGCTAGACGCAAACCCGGCCGCGGAGCCATCTCCCGCCGCAAGCGCCGCGCCGATCGAAAGCAACGCACCGGCAGACGTTTCTGCTGCGGAGGGCACCACACCGCTCGGCAACAGTGAAAACGCCGCAGCGTATCAGGAACAGAGCAGCGCACCCGCGGCAGAGGGAGTGACCGAGCTCCAAAGCAACGCCGCAATAACGGAAACCGAAGCCAACGCAGCGCCGCAAACGCAGGCTCAGGCGGAACCTGCCGCGCAGGCAGCCTCGGATCAGCCCGCCATACTCGACGTGGCGCCCGAGATGCAATCTGACGATGTTAAAAAATTGCAGGAGCGCCTGATAGAACTAAACTATATGGAAGGTGACGATCCCTCCGGCTATTACGGCTCCATAACGGCACAATCGGTCGGTTTTTTCCAGCGCAAGCATGGTCTTCCGCGGGACGGTGTTGCGGGAGCGGAAACGCAGCGGTTGCTTTTTTCGGATGAGGCAAAGCCCTATACGGTAACATTGGAAGCCGAGGGGCTTGATGTGGAGCATTTTCAGGAGCGTTTGCAGCAATTGGGCTATCCTGTAGCAGTCACCGGCTATTTCGGCACCGAAACGCAGAGCGCCGTGGGATATTTTCAGCGCATGAACGGGCTGACGGATGATGGGTCTGTGGGCATAGAAACAAAGGACGCGCTCTTTTCGGATAACGCAGTACCCTCCTTGGAGCAAATTTCCGACGGCGAAACCGAGGCAACCGAGGATCCCGGCGATGAAGAATCTTCCAGCAGCAACGGTGGCGTGGAGGATCTCATAGATTATGCCAAGACGCAGCTCGGCAAGCCCTATGTGCTGGGCGGCAAGGGCCCGGATGTGTTTGACTGCTCCGGCTTCGTATATTATTCGCTCAACAAATCCGGATATTCAATTGGATATATGACCTCGGGCGGTTGGGCAGGCTCGGGCTATACCACCATAGACAGCATGGGCGACCTGCGCCGCGGCGATATCGTATGCTTCAAAGGCCATGTGGGAATATATCTGGGCGACGGCAACATGATAGACTCCCGCCCCAGCGTAGGCGGAGTTGTTATAACGGAAGATATATTCAATTCATCCTACTGGACGAGCAATTTCAGATCGGGCAAGAGGATATTCTAAGGCAATACAAAAGGGCTGCGCGGTTCAAATGCGAACGCGCAGCCCTTTTTCATTTGCCCGGCACTTCTAGCTTACGCCGTATTTTTGTATCGAAAACCTTATCTCGATCGTGCAGCCATGCCCTGGCTTGCTTCTGGCGGTAATAGTGCCGCCGTGCATATTCACTATCCATTTCACGAGTGACAGCCCCAAGCCATGACCCGCGTCGTTTCCCAGCGAGGTGTAGCGACGTTTGAAAATATTATCCAGATCGCGCTTGGCGATCCCCTTGCCGTTGTCCTCCACCTTTATGAGTATGCCGTTTTTGTAGTCTATCAGCGTCACCACGGCGCGCCCGTCCGGCCTTCCGTGCTTTATTGCGTTGTCCAGAAGATTCATGACCAGCCGCGCCATAAGCATTTGATCTGCCATCATGGATACGTTGCTTTGTACATTCCCCACAATCTCGAAATTGGGATGTACCACCCTCATCTCATCTATAACGCTTTCGATCGTGGCGCTCAGATTTGTCTTTTCCAGATGTACCGTTTTTTCCTTGTTGCGCGCATAGTTCAAAAAGCGCGCTACCATTTCGCTCATTTCCTTGCTTTGCGAATATATCATATACAGCGCTTTTCTGTATTCCTCCTCCGTTTTGCTGCCGTAAAGCGCCTCTTCGGCATGCGCCATTATTACGGCGAGCGGTGTTCTAAGCTCGTGCGAGGCATTGGAGGCAAACTGCTTTTCCTTTTGGAGCGTGCTCTGTATGAGCCCCAGCATGTCGTCTATGGCGCTCGAAAGCACGCCTATCTCGTCGTTTGTGGATATGCCTATGCGCTGGGAAAAATCGCCCGCGCTTATCTTTATGGCCGTTTGCGCTATTTCATCCAGCGGCCGGAATGCTTTTTTCACGAGGAAATAGCCTATTATCACGGCGGCTATTATATATATAGGCACGAATGTGCCCATGACGAAAAGGAACTGATACAGTATCTCATTATAAAAAGATTGCCGCCTTATCACCCTTATGCTGCCTATCTTTTGGCCGTCGTTTATGACCTCGGAATCGTATACGTACCAGGTATTGTTTCCAACATTGTCCGCCTTTATATATTCGTAATGAAAATCCGATGAAAGCGCCACGCTCTTGGGTATATTGCTGAAAACCATTTCACCCTCCGCGTCATAAAGCGCAAAAATGATATCCATATCTATATGCGCCTCGTCCACGCTGAGCGCGCCGCCGGAGTAGTGTATGGTGCTGAGGCCGCGCTTGCTGTCGTCCATTATGGCCTGCTCCTCCATATCGGTCATCATATTCGTCATTGCGAAATATGTATAGCAAATAAGCGCCGTCACAATGCCCACGACCAATATGGAATACCACAGCGTTATTTTTGAACGTATAGTCAACTGTTTTTTCATTCCGCTTCTCTCAGGGAATAGCCCCTGTTTCTTATTGTTTTTATAAGCTTGTTTTCCTCGTTTTCATCTATCTTGGAGCGCAGCATCCTTATATATACATCAATGATGTTGGACTCACATTCAAAATCATAGTTCCATACGTGCTCGGCTATCTGGTTTCGGCTCAGCACCTGCCCCTTGTTACGCATCATATATTCCAGCACGGCGTATTCCTTCGTGGCCAGCTCTATTTCGCGCTCCCCCCTGAACACCTTGTGCGTGCCCGTATCCAGCGTGAGATCATCCGCCTGCAGCACGTTTGTTTTGACATCGCTGTTTCTGCGGAGCAAAGAGCGTATGCGTGCCGAAAGCTCCTCGAAAGAGAACGGCTTCGTAAGGTAATCATCAGCGCCCGCGTCGAGGCCGTTGACCCTGTCCTCAATTTCGGCCATTGCCGTCAAAAGCAGCACGGGCGTCTTCAGTCCCTCGCTCCGGGCGGTCTTCAATACCGATATTCCGTCCATCACGGGCATCATTATATCCAGCACTATGCAGTCATATTCGGCGGAGCGTATATACTCTAGGGCTTCTTCGCCGTCCCCCGCCGCGTCCACACTATAGCCCTCGCGCTTTAGCCTGTCCCGTACTATATTCTGAAGCGCCTGTTCGTCCTCCGCCAACAATATCCTCATATTTTTCACCTCACCTATATTATACTTTATATAAATAAGATTTGCGTCAAAAAAATTTGCAAGGTTTTCTATAGCTGCTTCGTGTTGTATATAGAAAGCAAATTTTAGGAGGTAAAAACATGAAAAAAACTATAGTAGGAATAGCACTTGCGGCTTCGCTTTGTGTTACAATGACAACAACGGCGCTGGCCGCTACGCCGGAGGTGCTTGTGGAAACTACCGCACAGCAGAGCACACGCAGCACGCTGCCCGTATGCAACGTGAAAAACTGCACGACCACCTACGGCCACGCTCACAATGGCACCACCTATGCCGGGCACAAAAGCGGCGACGGACACAAGCACGATTATTCCAGCGGAACGCGCTTTTCCTGCGATGTGGCAGGCTGCACCAAAACGGGTAACCACTCTCACAACGGTACCAGTTATTACGGGCATCACAACAAAGATGGTCACGGTCATGATTTTGCATCAGGCGACTATGCCAACTGCGGCGTTAAAGGCTGCACCAAAACCGCAGACCACGCCCACGGCGGCACGCACTATCAAGGGCACAACAACGGCGACGGCCACGGCCACGGTAACGGCTCTTCCGGCGGCGGACACAATGGCGGCGGACATAATGGCGGCGGACATAACGGCAGAGGACATAACTAAGGCGGTAACCACGAAAACCTGAGGGATCGATGAAGACGGAAGCCGAAATGAGAAACGCGATTTGGCGCTATGCGGATACAGTCAAGCGAATAGCTTTTATGTATCTGCACAACGTCCACGACGTAGAGGACATATTTCAGACAGTATTTTTGAAATATGCCCTCTATATTCGCACGTTCCGCGACTCAGAGCACGAAAAGGCCTGGCTTATACGCATAAGCATAAATTGCTGCAAGGATCATTTGGGAAGCGCATGGAAAAGAAGAGTGGCGCTGGCGGAAGAAAAAACGGAAATCATAGCCAGCGTACCCGAAGATCATCAAGATCTCATACAGGCCATAAGAGACCTAGTTCCGCCCATATACAGAGACGTGATATACCTGCATTACTACGAGGGCTATAAGGCGAAGGATATTGCTAAGATCATAGGCAAAACCGAAAACACGGTCTACTCTATGCTGGCGCGCGCCCGTGAAAAGTTGAAAAACAAGCTGGGAGGTGAATACGGTGGATGGTAAGATCAAAAAAGCATTCGACAGCATAATATCAGCACAGGAATTGAACGAATCCACGTTGTCTTACGTTATGGCGGAGAGCAGTGCAAAAAGGCGTTCGCACACCGTCCTCACAAAAAGGCTCGTGTTTGCCGCGGCCGCCATATTTGCTTTTATAGTTATCTTTGGGCTAAATATTTACAGCCGCGAGACGGCGTATATAAGCCTGGATATAAACCCCAGCATAGCATTTTCCATAAACGACTACGGCCTTGTAATAAACGCTTCCGCATACAACAGCGAAGCCGCCGCCATAATAGATGGGTTGCAAATAAAAAACAAGCCATACCGCGAGGCTGTTGATATGGTTCTGCACAGCCAAAAAATGCAGTTATACTTAAATGATTACACGAATATGTGGGTGGCGGTGCAGGCAAACGATCCCGATAAGGAAGCCGAAATAGAACAAACGGTGCAAAGCGCCATAGACACGACGCTGCAAAAGCATCATTCCGATATTTCCGTGGAATACTGCGAAATTACAGAAGAGACCCGTATAGCAGCGGAAGCGCAGGGTGTATCGGCTTCAAAATATCAGGCGATATCAGAGCTGCAGGAGCTTGACCCCACGGCCACGGTGGAGCATTATAGGCACAATTCCATACATGAGATAAACAAGGTAATAGAATCTCACCACGCTGGCAAAAAGGGTTCTCATGGCGCGAACGGCGGCGGGCAGGAAAGCGGCGACGTTCCATCCGTCAACGAGCAAAACGTCACGGACAAAGGCGGCGGACAATCGCACGGCGCTGGCAATGAACACCGCTCCGGAAAGGGTCATGAATAAAAGCACAAGTGCCCCCGCAAAGCGGAGACCAATAGGCGAATATAGTACAACGACAAACTATTCCCCCAGTATCTCGCGCTGCAACTTCTTACTCAAAGAGGCCAAAATAAGACTGTGCGACCGATCCGCCATATCCCGCGCCACCTCGTCCGGCACGGCGCCCTCAAGGTACATAGAGTTCCAATGCTCCTTGTTCATGTAATAACCGGGCACGATGTCGCCCTCGTACTGCTGGCGCAACAGATGCCCAAACTCCGGCTCCAGCTTGAAAGTTATAATGGGCTTGCCGTATTTATCCCCGCCGCGCATGGCAAACATCTTGCCGCGTATCATATAGCGGGTGGCGTTCCACTCTTCCTTGAAATCCTTCTCCGCGCCCGGTTTTTCCAGCATATATGCGTCCAGCCAATCGTATGTTTCCGCCATATCAACCTCCAAAATCGTAGCGCAGCACGGGATTTCTGGCCGCGCCCACCTCGTCCGGGCGTCCCACCGGAGTTGTATGCGGCGCGCTATGCAGCCTTTCCGCGTTATCCTCCGCGCCGCTGAGCAGCTCTTTTATGGCGGCCACCGCCGCGTCCAGCGTTTCACGGCTCTCCGTTTCGGTGGGCTCAAACATGAGTGCCTCGTGCACTATGAGCGGAAAATACATCGTGGGCGGATGAAAACCGCTGTCTATTATACCCTTTGCGATATCCATGGCCGAAACGCCCGTCCTATCCTTGAAGCTCTCAAGACCCAGCACAAATTCGTGCATGCAGGGCGAGGCGTACTCCACGTCAGAATATTCTCGCAGCACTTGCAGCATATAGTTGGCGTTGAGCACGGCGTTCACCGAAGCCTCGCGCAAGCCCTCGCCTCCCAGCGTTAGCATGTAGGCGTAACCCTTGAGCGCCACCAAAAAGTTGCCATAGAAAGCCTTCACACTGCCTATCGTTTGCGGACGGTCATAGCAAAGCGAATAGCTTTCACCGTTTTTCTCTACCACGGGAACGGGCAAAAACGGCTCCAATATAGCCTTACAGCCCACCGGACCGCTGCCCGGCCCGCCTCCTCCGTGCGGCGTGGAAAGCGTTTTGTGCACGTTCCAATGCACCACGTCGAAGCCCATATCGCCCGGACGGGTCACTCCCATTATGGCGTTTAGATTCGCCCCGTCGTAATAGAGCAGCCCGCCGCTGCCGTGCACTATTTCGGAGATCTCGCATATGCCCTTCTCAAACTTACCCAGAGTGTTGGGGTTTGTGAGCATGAGCGCGGCGACGCTTTCGTCCATCACGGCGCGCAGTGCCTCAAGGTCGACACAGCCGTCAGGCGTGGAGGCTACGCTCACCACCTCGTAACCGCACATCGCGGCGGAAGCGGGGTTTGTGCCGTGCGCCGAATCGGGCACTATAACCTTCGTGCGCTCCTCGTCGCCACGGCTCTTGTGGTACGCCCAAATGAGGCGCAGACCCGTCCATTCACCGTGCGCGCCCGCCGCAGGCTGCAGCGAGGTGCAGTCCATACCCGAAACCTCGCTCAGCATGTTCTGCATTTCGTATATCACCTCAAGACAGCCCTGCGCCGTGCGCCCTGGTTGCAGCGGGTGTATTTGTGTGAAGGCTGGCATTGCCGCCGCCGCTTCGTTCAGCTTGGGGTTGTATTTCATGGTGCAGGAACCCAGCGGATAAAAACCGTCGTCCACGCCAAACGCGCGTTTGGAGAGCCCCATATAGTGGCGCACAACGTCCACCTCCGCCATCTCGGGCAGCCGCGCGGGCTCCTCGCGCAATGTCGAGGGATCCGGCCGGTATGCCGCCAGTAGCTCGTTTTGCGGAAGAAGGGCACAGCGCCTTCCCTGCTTGCTCTTTTCGAATGAAAGTGGGTATCCGCTCATAATGCCGCCTCCTTTATGGCCGAGATCAGCCTGTCTATTTCGCGCTTACCTGTAAGTTCGGTGGCGCACCACAGCATTTTTCCGTCCGCCAGCGGCAGACCGCCCAGCACACCCACAGCGTCCAGCGCGTTTTGCAGCCTGTCCGCCGAGATTGGCAGCGTGGTAACAAATTCGTGGAAAAAGTCGACCTTATTCTGAGGCTCGAAGCCCAGCTTTTGCAGCTCATCGCGCAGATAGTGCGCGTTTGCGTAGCACTGGAAGGCCACCTCGCGCAAGCCCTCTTTGCCCGTCATGGTCATATACATGGCGGCGCGCAGTGCGCACCAGGCCTGATTGGAGCAGATGTTGCTGCCCGCCTTTTCGCGGCGTATATGCTGTTCCCGCGCCTGCAGCGTAAGCACGAATGTGCGGTTGCCCGCCGCGTCCGCCGTTTGACCCACTATCCTGCCCGGCATCTTGCGCATGAGCTTTTTCGTGCAGGCCATATAACCTAGGTAGGGCCCGCCGAAGGCCAGCGGAAGGCCGAGCGGCTGTCCATCGCCCACCGTTATGTCCGCCCCCAGCTCGCCCGGCGTTTTGTATATGGCCAAGGCGATTGGGTTTGTGTAAGATATCAGCTTTGCGCCCGCAGCGTGCGCGGCGTTTGCGAAAACGCCCAGCTCCTCCGTGTTTCCGTAATAGTTGGGCGAGGCAACGATTGCCGCCGCAACATCCTCCGCCAGCAGCTTTTCGAAAGCCTGCGCGTCCGTTATACCGTTCGGCGCGGGTACCAGCTCCACCGCCATGCCTAGCGGCCCAAGGTATGTTTGCACCGTGCTTATCACCATGGGATGCAGCGCTTCGCTCAGCAATATGCGGGAGCGCGAACGTTCGCGCGACATTATGGCCGCCTCCGCCGCAGCGCTGGCGCCGTCATACACGCTGGCGTTTGATACGTCCATGCCGGTAAGCTCGCAGATCATAGTTTGATATTCGAATATGCTTTGCAGCACGCCCTGGCTCATCTCCGCCTGATAGGGCGTGTATGCCGTTACAAACTCGCCGCGCGAAGAAAGCGTTTCGATCGCCGCGGGTATGAAATGCCGATACGCGCCCGCACCCGTATATATATCGCGGTACACCGTGTTTTTTTCGCCCGCCTCCGCAATGCGGCGCAGTACACTAAGCTCGTCCGAAAGGCATTCCACCGCAAGCGGCCTCCCCAGCCGCACCGCCTCGGGCACGTCCGCGTACAGCTCCATATCGCAGCTCATTCCCAGCGCTTGCAGCATGGCCAGCTTTTCCTCCGGCGTGGCCGGTATGTAACTCATATAAATTCACCCTTTCCCCAATGCGCAAGGTATGCCCGTTACGCCTCGCTCTTCAAAAACTCCTCGTATTCGGCGGCGCTTAAAAGCGTACCGTCATCGCTCACATCCTCCAGCTCGATAAACCAGGCGCCGTAGCAATCCTCGTTCACCGCGCCCGGCTCGTCCGCCAGCGCTTCGTTCACTGCGGCCACCTTGCCGCCCACGGGCGCTTCCACGTCCGAGGTTGCTTTGACCGATTCCACAACGGCGAAGTTTTCTCCCGCAGCAAAACTGTCCCCCACCTCGGGCAGCTCCACATAAACAAGATCGCCCATCTGCTCCTGCGCGTGGTCGGTTATGCCCACCTTGGCCTTGCCGCCCTCCTCCAATATCCACTCATGTGTCTTGGTATACTTCAAATTTTGCGGTACGCTCATTTTTACGCTTCCTCCCTTTTTTGATTTTCTCTTCTATAGAATGGCAGCTTAACGACATTCGCTCTTAGCCTCCTGCCGCGCACATCCACCTCTACCTCGTCTCCGTTAAAATCCACAGGCACTACGGCCGTGGCGATTGCAACGCCCAGCGTGGGCGACATTGTACCCGAGCTCACCACGCCCAACGGGCCTTCGCCATACACCGCCGCTCCCTCGCGCGCTATGCCCTTGTCCTTCAAAACAAAGCCTATGCGCTTGCGCCGCCTATCCTTACAAAGCACGTCCCTGCCAATAAATTCGGGCTTGTCCAGCTTAACGAAAATGGAAAGGTTCGCTTCGCGCGGGGTTATATCCTCTGAAAGCTCGTGCCCGTATAGCGGCATGCCCGCTTCCAGCCTCAGGGTATCCCTCGCGCCCAGCCCGCAGGGCAGCAGCCCCAGTTTTTGCCCCGCTTCCATAATGGCGTCCCACAGCTTCACCGCATTGTGATCGTCGCAATATAGCTCGAAGCCATCCTCGCCCGTGTAGCCGGTGCGCGATATTAGACAGGAAACGCCGGCGATCACGCAATTATCCTCAAAATGATAGTATTGCTTTGGTATAGCACCCTCCGATATCAAGCCGGAAAGTATTTGCTCTGCCTGCGGCCCCTGCAAGGCCAGCTGCGCAATAAAGCCGGATACATCGAAAAGCTCCGCTGTGCCAAGCAGCCGGCTTTGTATCCACTCGAAATCCTTTTGCCTGTTCGCCGCATTCACCACTATTATATATTTATTTTCATCCAGCATATAGACCAGCAGATCGTCCACCGTGCCGCCGTCCTCGTAGCACATGGGGCTGTAGCGCGCCTGCCCAGGCCTCATATCCGTAAAATCATTCGTAAGCAGATAATTCAGGTTATAGAGCGCGTCCTCTCCGCGCAGTAAAAACTCTCCCATGTGGGAAACGTCGAAAAGCCCTGCTTCGCCGCGCACCGCGCCGTGCTCCTTCAATATGCCCGCCGTATATTGCACGGGGAGCAAATATCCGGCAAACGGCACCATCTTACCGCCCCCCTCAACATGTCTGTCATAGAGCGCCGTCTTTTTTTCCATGACTCAATCCTCCCAGCCTTTTCGTTTCTATTATATTTTTCTCCAATAGTTAAAGATATAAATTTAGACCATACGTCTTTGCCGCCTGTCTTCATACAATTATACAACATATGTATATGATTTTACCACTTCCATAATTATTCGACGCATATTTTTATTGAAGCACTCCCCTAAATATGCTATCCTATTGACATAAAAAACTCACAAGGCGGTATATTCTGTGGAAAACAAGCTTGTCATTCGCAGGGCCGAAAGACCCGACGCCGGGCTGGTTCTGGATTACATAAAGAGGATTGCAGTATACGAAAAGCTGGAGCATCTGGTTACCGCCACCCAGGCAGACATAGAAAAGAGCCTTTTTGACGAATGCGCCGCGCGCGTGAACATTGCCGAGTATGACGGACGCACGGCGGGTTTTGCGTTGTTTTTCAAAAACTACTCCACATTCAAGGGGAAAACGGGAATATATCTCGAGGATCTTTTTGTGGACGAGGACATGCGCGGGCTGGGCATAGGTAAAGCGCTCTTCCAAAGCGTGGCCAAAGAGGCCGCTGACACCGGCTGTGATCGCATGGAGTGGGCCTGCCTGAACTGGAACGAAAGCTCTATAGAATTTTACCTTTACATGGGCGCAACCGCACTTGACGAGTGGACCACCTATCGCCTTTCGGGCGATGAAATACGTATCGCCGCCCAAAAATAATCATTATTAAATATCCGCGCGCCGTTTTCCGGAGCGCGTTTTGATATCAAAAAACAAATATAGGGGGATGGAATTTTGCAAGAGACAATTTGGGCGCTTGCCCCGGCAGTCATTGCCATAGTTTTGGCTTTGCTCACCAAGGAGGTTTATATTTCGCTCTTTGTGGGCATAATTTCCGGCGCGCTGTTCTTCACCGGTTTTCAGGTCATACCGGCGGTGCAGACCACCTTTGAAATAATGGGTGAGCGCGTGGGAAGCAATCTTAACATCATAATCTTCCTGGTGCTGCTGGGCATAATAGTGGCGCTTATGACAAAATCCGGCGCAAGCAGAGCCTATGGAGACTGGGCCTCCCGATCTATAAAGAGCCAGCGCGGCGCGCTTTTCGCCACGGCCGGTCTCGGCGCTCTCATTTTCGTGGACGATTATTTCAACTGCCTCACGGTGGGCACGGTGATGCGTCCGGTGACAGACCGCCACAACATAAAGCGCACAAAGCTGGCCTACATAATAGACGCGACGGCCGCGCCCGTGTGCATCATAGCCCCCATATCCAGCTGGGCGGCGGCCGTTGGCTCCTCCCTTCCCGAAAGCAGCAATATAGACGGCTTCAGCCTGTTCATACAAACCATACCCTTCAATTTTTACGCTATACTGACACTGGCTATGGTGGTGTTCATAATAGCGCTCAATTTTGATTTCGGCTCAATGAAGCGGGTGAAGGAAACCATTCCCGCCGAGCTGCGCGAGAAGGAAGAGCAAGAGCTCGCCGAAGCGAAAAAGCGCAAGCAGGGGCGCGTTTTCGATCTTCTGGTACCCATTGTTTGCCTCATTGCCTTTTGCATATTCTTTATGCTGTACACGGGCGGCATATTCGAGGGTCAGGATATCGCAGGCGCCTTCGCAAATTGCGATTCCGCATTGTCGCTGGTTATGGGCTCCTTCTTTGCCATAATAGTTATTGCGCTGCTGTATCTGCCGCGCAAGATCATTTCCTTCCGCGAATTTGCCGAAAGCTTTGTGCACGGCTTTAAGGCAATGGTGCCCGCTATACTCATTCTCACGCTGGCATGGACGCTCTCGGGCGTGTGCGGCGAGGAATACCTCAACGCGGGAGCCTTCGTTAGCAAGGTGGTTACGGACAGCCAGATGGCCACCGCTATACTGCCTCCCATATTTTTCCTGGTGGCCACCGGCCTCGCCTTCGCCACTGGAACCTCATGGGGCACCTTCGGCATACTCATACCCATAGCGATAGCCATATTCTCCGGCGTTGCCGGGCAGGAAATGGTGTTCACAGTGGCGGCCATACTGGCGGGTGCCGTGTGCGGCGATCATATATCGCCCATTTCAGACACCACCATATTGGCCTCCACGGGCGCGGATTGCAACCACATAGACCATGTTTCCACACAGCTTCCCTACGCGCTGCTGGTGGCGCTGTGCTGCGTGGTGGCTTACGTTGTGGCCGGGCTTACGGGCAACGGCTGGGTAGCTCTGGCCATTGGCCTGGTCATGCTTCTGGTGATACTCACCGCGCTTTACAAAAAATCAAAGAAGCAGGATATGCGGCAAGTTGATTGATCAACGATGCCTCATATACCCTATCTAAAGCAAAAACACAAAAGGGAGAGCCGTCACGCTCTCTCTTTTTGGTCATATTTAAAACATATATTACAGATTATGTAGTTGAAATATAAGTTTCGGGATGATAGAATAAAGCAACAGTATATTTTCAACCGCAGTTATTGATAGATTTATATAAATACCGATATTTTTGGATTGTATTGGTGATATTGGGGATTAATTATCTATGTGTCGTTTGATTTTTCGGAAATCTTTTTCTATTTTTGTCCTTATTATTCTGGCTCTTTTCAGTTTTTTTATTGTTCCCTCCAAAACAAATGCTTCAGCTTCAGAATCAGGCAGTGCCGCTGTATTTTCTCTTACTGCCGAGGAACGTGAATATATAAAAAAGGGACATACACTAAACGTTGTTTTCGACAACTATTGGCCGCCCTTTGAAAGTCTTGACTCTTCCACCGGCCTGCCCATTGGTGTGAACGTCGATATAATCGAGAAAATAGGCGAGATCACAGGCCTTAGGTTCAATTATGTGAGCGGCTATGATTATGATGACGCCATAAGCCTGGTTTCGCGCGGCGAGGTGGATATGCTGCTTAGCTATGATTACAACCCCGATCATGCCAAGGACATAAACATATTGCTTTCAGATCCATTTTTAGAAGCGCCCATTGCCATAATAGGCCGCGGCGAGGCAATAACGGACGAATCTATATTTGCGTTGCCCAGCGTTTACGTTCCCCATGCCGAATACGTAAATCAAAAATATCCTAATAATAAATTGATAATCACCGAGACAATTGAAGAATGCTACAATATGATAAAATCCGGCGAGGCTGACCTTACATTGGAAAATCTATACGCAGGGCTCACCTCAATAAACTCAAGCCACCCATCGCTGTCAATATTGTCCATAACCAGCCTGACAGACCGCTTCTCATTCGCACTGCGCAAGGATATAGATCCCCTTTTGATAAGCATAATAAACAAGGGCATAGTTGCTATTCCGGAGCCCGAGCTCAGCGCGTTGCTGCTTGAAAACACGCTTTCCGGCTCCGAAAACTATTCTCCGGAGGTCTTTTTCGAGCATTATTGGCCGCAGCTTATGACCGTGGTTTTGATAGTTTCCTGCGTTATAGTGATATTTTTACTTATATTGGTGTTAGTCCTCAGGAAGAACAAGAGGGCGCTTTGGGAAAAAGCATACATAGACCCCCTAACCGGCCACGGCAACCTGAACAAATTCAAGCTGGACGCTAAAAAGCTGCTTTCTCAAAGCAACAACACCGCCTATTCCATAGTCAAATTCGATATACAGCAGTTCAACCTCATAAACAATATGTACGGTTATCCCGAGGGCGACAGGGTTCTGAGGATAATAAGTAGCGCGATAAGCCGCATGCTGGACAAGGATACCGAGGTATACTCCCGCATAGGCAACGACGAATTTCTGCTGCTTATGGAGATGAGCAAAAATCCCAACCGAGATGATATCAACAATCTGAATCGCCATACGCACAATATTGAAGGGCACATTCTGCGTTTCACAGCGGGCCGCTACATAATAGAAGCGGGCGAAACTGATATAGATGCCATTTTCGAAAAGGTAAATTACGCGCACAGCATGGCTCGCAAAAATATGAACAGCTCCTCCGTCGTGGATTATACGCACGAAATAAGGCAACGCGCCATACACGCTCAAAAAATTGAAGCCAAGATGGCTGAGGCTCTCGCAAATTGTGAATTCCAGGTATATCTGCAACCCAAGTTCCGGCTTTCCGATGAAACTCTGGTGGGGGCCGAGGCCTTGGTGCGCTGGGTCGAGGCGGACGGCCACATGATATTCCCCAACGAATTCATACATATATTCGAAAAAAACGGCTTTATATCTATGCTGGATATGTATATGTTCGAGAAGGTATGCGGCATATTGCAGGATTGGCAAAAAAACGGACTTCCACTCATCTGCATATCGGTCAATTTTTCGCGGCTTCACCTGAGCAATCCAGATTTTGTAAACGAACTGGCCGACATTGCCGGGCGCTATAACATTCCCAAGAAATACCTCGAAATAGAAATAACCGAATCTGTTATACTGGACAACGAGGAAAAACTGCTGGTGGTTCTGGAGCAGCTGCACAACAAGGGCTTCACACTCTCAATGGACGATTTTGGCACGGGTTATTCCGGACTTGGGCTGCTCAAAAACCTGCCCGTGGATATAATAAAAATAGACCGCCGCTTCTTCACGAACAACAAATACAAGGCGCGCGCCAACTCGCTTATACGCAATGTTATTCGCATGGCGAAAGACCTTGAAATAGTAACGGTGGCAGAGGGCGTGGAGTCTGCCGAGCAGGTGGATTTTCTGCGCGAGGTGGGTTGCGATATAGTGCAGGGCTATTATTATTCCCGTCCTATGCCCGCGCATGATCTTAATACAAATGTGAAAACAGTCTCCCCCAACTCGCAAAACGAGGCCGACGTTATGGATTCGGACGAGTTGGGAAACATAGAGCTTGGCCGTGCTGAGATAGGTGTTGAAATGCCCGTGCTGGTGTACCGCCTGTTCCAGCTCTCCGTGAGAAAGGCGCTGAACGACGAGTATGGCGAGGGCGAGATGGTAAATCTTCTGCGACACGCCGGAAAGATAGCCGGGCGCACCTTTACGCGTATGCTGCTCAACACCAGCCTGGAGTTTGACGAATTTTTTGCCCAGCTATCAGCAAGAGCGGAGGAGCTGCAGATAGGGCTGCTTTCGCTGGAAAAATTTAATCCGGAAACCGGCTCTATAGTGGTATCCATAAACGACGATCTGGATTGCTCCGGCATGAAAAATATAGGCCAAACCTTTTGCCAATACGACGAGGGTTTCATATCCGGCATACTGTACGAATACGCCAACAAACACTATTCCGTTACCGAGGTGGAGTGCTGGGGCACGGGCGCGACCGCCTGCCGATTCGAAGCGCGCCCCATGTGACGCACATCTAAATTGACAGCGGCGTAAAATTGTGCTAATTTATACCAATCCCCTATAAAAAACGGTAACGTTTTTTATAGTACGAAGCACGTATGGGATGGCATGAGACGAGTTCTGCGCCGTTTGGCGCAGAACATGAGCCTTGCAAAGCGAGGCGTCATCGAATTAAAAGTATTGCTTTTAATTCGATATCAGTATTAGCATCATAGAGCGTTTTTTTGCGCCCCTAAAACCGGGGCAAATACACAGTGCGAAAGGGAAAACATATGTCTAAGAATTATCTATGGAAGCTCACGGGCGTTATCGGCCATCCGGTAGACGGCAACCCCACGGGCGTTATGCAGGAAGCGGCCTTTGCCGATAAGGGGCTGGAATGGCGCTACGTGACAATGAAGGTGATGCCGGAGGAGCTGGACGACGCAATAAAAGGCCTTCGCGCGCTTCATTTCAGTGGAATAAACCTCACCATGCCGCACAAGGTGGCCGCCATGAAGTATATGGACGAAATAGCGCCCAGCGCCAAGATAATAGGCGCCATAAACACCGTGGTGATAAAGGACGATAAAATGTACGGCCACAACACGGACGGGCAGGGTTTTGTGGACAGCATGAAGGCGCAGGGCATACCGCTTGAGGGCAAAAAGCTGGTGGTGCTGGGCGCGGGCGGCGCTGCGCGCGCCATCTGCGTGGAATGCGCGTTGGCCGGAGCGGCTCATATCACCGTTATAAACAGGGACGTAACGCGCGGCAGGGAGGTTGCGGAGCTTGTTAAAAACAATACGAAGTGCGGCGCGGACTTTATCGCCTGGGAGGGAAGGGCAAGCATCCCCGCCTGCGACGTGCTTATAAACGCCACCAGCGTGGGTCTTGAACCCGCAGGCGAATACCCGGATATAGACTACGGCGATATAAAGCCGGGCATGATCGTGCAGGATATCATCCCCCATACGGACGCCACCCCCTTCATGAAAAAGGCGGAGGAATGCGGTGCGCAGGTGTTCGACGGGCTGGGTATGCTGGTGCATCAGGGCGCCATAGGCTTCAAGCTGTGGACTGGCGAGGAGGCCTCCCTAGAGGTTATGCACAAGGCCTTGAGCGAGGGCTGAGTCTCAAAATTTTACTGACGCGAAAAGGGACTGCCTCAAAACGGGCAGTCCCCTTCTTTTATCTACCTCAGCTGAAATACGCCATTATGCCCTCGTACAGCCCGCGCGCCATGTCGCTTTGAAAATCGCTGTCCGTCAGCTTTTCATCCTCCGCCGCGTTGGAGAGATGCCCCATCTCTATGTTCACTATGGGCCGCTCACACCAGTTGAAGCCCGTTTGGTCGGCGCGCTCCGTGACTCCCCTGTCCTTGAGACCGGTTTCGCGCGTGTAGTAGTCCAATATTATTTCCGCCGCCTTGTCGCATTTTTCCTTGTACGGGTTATCTGCCGGAACCAGCATGAACGCACCCGTATCCGAACTGTTTTCCGAGCCGTTGCAGTGCAGGCGCAAGCCCAGATTCACCTCATAGTCATTGAAAAGCTGCGCACGCTGTGCGTTGGATATGTCCACATCGGCCGATTCGCGCGTCATCACGACCTCCGCGCCCGCTTCCTCCAGCAGTTTTCTGAGCTTTAGCGCTACCGCCAAATTTACCTCGTGCTCCTCCACTCCGGTGGAAACGCCGTCCGTGCCGGATGTCACCTTCATTTTTCGTTCGTCGGATCCGGGCGAAACGGGCTCCGTATCGGAGTTTTGCTTTCCCTGATGGCCGGGGTCCAGCCCTATCGTTATGCCGGAAAGCGGCTCAGGCTCGGGCGTAGGCTCTTCCGTGGGCTCGGGTGTGGACTCCTCGGTCGGCTCGGGCGAAGGTTCCTCCGTGGGCTCGGGCGTGGGCTCCGCTGCCGGCTCCATTGTGGGCGCGGCTTCGTTATATACCATGGCGGGCTCTTGAGACGGCGCGGCCTTGCGCACCTTCTCCCCGCATCCGCCAAGCACCAGTGCCACGGCAAACACCGCCAATAGCACCAGCGCGATATATTTAGATCTGTGTTTCATATTTCAATAATCCCCCTCCGTTTCGCACGGATAAACGCATTCACTACGCTACACTATACCCTGTTTTCGACCCATCCGCAAGCCACGCTTTTTGCCACTTTATCACTCACATTTTTCGCCATTTTTTACATGAATATATTGTTAATATACCCCCACAAAACCATACCCGCGTGGTATAATTTATATATAAATGATACGAGGTGACCGACGCAAAGACGACCGTTTTTCCCGGATAGGCATCTATGTGTACTGCATCACGAAACGGTCGTGCCTGTATCATTTATACGCTATATACTATTGAAAAACAGACTTGCGGTCCTCGGACGGCGAGACTGTTTTTCGCGTGAAATCACAAACTTTCCATTTCTCAAGGCCATTGTATGATATAATTTAAGCGGCGGGCGTTCCGCCAAACATAAAAACCGGGTGGATATCGAATGAAAAAAGCATTTGCGTTAATAATAATATTTGTGATACTTGCACTTCAATCAACCGTTTTTGCCGCTGCCGAGTTTGACCCATCGGCCTACGGCGACATGCAATACATTTTGATGGAAGCTGAGAGCGGGCAGGTTCTGGCGCAGCACGACACGGCAAAAAAGGTCTATCCCGCCAGCACCACAAAGCTTATGACCGCGCTGCTCCTAATCGAGCAAAAGGGGCTTGATGGCGAGGTCACAGCAGGGGTCGAGGTTGTTGGCATGGCCAGCGGTTCCTCGCTTATGGGGCTCAAAAATGGCGAGACCGTGACCGTGATGGATCTGCTTTACGGGCTGCTGCTCTGCTCCGGCAATGACGCGGCCAACACCATAGGCGTATACGTTTCGGGCAGCCTAGAGGCTTTTGTGGAGCTTATGAACGAACGCGCCGCAGGGCTTGGAATGGCTGATACCCACTTCGTGAACGCGCACGGCGTATATCTCAACCAGAACGAGGAAGCGCCCGTGCCGGAGGAAGAGCTTGGCAAAAACCACTATTCCACCGTGGCGGATATGGCGCTGCTTGCGGTAGAGGCTGCAAAGCACCCCGAACTTATGGAGGTAATGGGCACAAAAAAGTACACATTTCCTGCCACAAATATGCACGAAGAACCACGTGAAAAGTTCAATTCCAATCCGCTGCTCGTGACCCCGGAGGAAAGGCCCTATATGGCCGAGTATCTCTACCCCTACACCACGGGCATGAAAACGGGCACCGTGAACAACATTGTAACGGACGAGGGTGATTATAAAACCTACGGCAACTTCGTGGCCTCCGCCGAAAAGGACGGGCTGCCGCTCATAGCGCTGGTGTTTGGCGATACCTCCCGCAAGGAAGTGGACGATGACACGGTAAATTCCTACGAACGCTGGCCGCTCACTGCCGCGCTTTTCGATTACGGCTTCGATAATTTCACCATGTTGGATCTAAACAGCTACGTAACGCCATATACCGGAACAGAGCAGGTGAACGGCTCTGCGCTTTCCGTAACCGCCGCCCCCGCGCCCGATCTGGGGTCGCGGCTGGTGGAGAATACAGAGGCGGGTTCCGCGCCCGAAATAGTAACAAGCGTTACGCTAAATCCCTCGCTCCCCGAGAGCGTAAACGCGGGCGACGTTGTGGGCAGCGTGAGTTATACATTGAACGGCGAAGAGCTATTCACAAGCAATCTGCTGGCGGCCGCCGCGCTCAGCGCGCCCACAGCCCCTCCCTCCGAAACGCCGCAGTCAAGCCAATCTGCCGCGGCCGGCAACAGTGCCGCATTCGGCTTTGAACTGCCCTTTCCCACCTGGGTTTTGTTTATAATAATACCGGCCGCCATATTTGCGGCGCTGCTGATAATACGTTTTGTGAACCTCACCCGCCGCAAAATGCGCCATAAACGCAGACGCGCGACGCGTTATTCCGGCAAACCTCAGCGCCCGCAGAGCTACGCAGCCCCAAGCCGCAACACACGCCCCGCAAACGGCAAACCCTATTCAAACGGCGACACCGCACCGAAAGACTATTCGCAAAGCGGTAAAGCTGACGGGGAAGCCCAGCCGCCCCAAAACGGAAATAGTAACAATGGTTACAGGCGCAAGATACGCTAAGGCAATACCGCGCGAAAAAGCGCGCGATTACGGCTTGCCCTGCTTGCGCGTTGTTGCCCAAAACATACAAAAATACCCGAAGACTTGATCCTTCGGGCATTTTTTATATTTCGTCATACCGCTTCAAAACCGTTTCCCGATGCTTGCGTTTCCGTTCCGCTCGCCTGTTCGCTCAGCGTTATGCTGACCTCCTTTCTTTCGCCGTCGCTCTCCACGGTAAGCTTTACGGCCTCGCCCACCGAATGGGCTTCCAGCATCTCGCTCATCTGCGAGAGCGAACTTATTTCCGTGCCGTCTATCGCGGCTATCCTGTCTCCCGCCGCAAGCCCCTGCTCCTCATAGCTTCTGGCAACGTACACGCCCGTCTCACCCAAGCCGTAGGAGCGGGCGGTGGCGCTGTCCTGCACGTCCACCACCTCTATTCCCAGCTCCGGCCGGCCAGTCACATAGCCGTTTTGTATTATATCGCTTATTATTTCCTTAACCGTGTTGGCCGGTATCGCGAAGGCCAGCCCCTCAATTTCCGAACCCGTGAGCTTGGCATTCACCACGCCTATTAGCCTGCCCTCCTTATCAAACAGGCCGCCGCCCGAGTTGCCGGGGTTCACCGCCGCCGAGGTCTGTATGAGCGTCATTTCCTCGCCGCTTATGTTTATGTTTCTGGCCGTTGCGCTGACTATGCCGCTTGTCACCGTGCCGCCCAGCTTACCCAGCGGATTGCCTATGGCCACCGCCAACTCACCCACTTGTAAACTGTCCGAATCGCCGAACTCCACCGTGGGCAGCCCCTCCTCTTCTATCTTCACCACGGCGAGGTCTGTCTTTGCGTCCGTACCTATGAGCTGCGCCGTATATTCGTTTCCGTTTTTCAGCATCACCTTTATGTTTTGTGCTCCCTCCACAACATGGTTGTTGGTGATTATGTAACCATCGTTACTGAAAATAACTCCGCTGCCGCGCCCTTCCGATATTGCCTGCCCCATCATGGGCTGATTCACTATGGCTTCCACGGTTATCTCCACCACCGCGTCGCCCGTCTTATCCGCAATTTCCGTTATGGTACCGTTTGCCGCGCTTTCATCTATGTCGTCCACGTTTGTATCGGCTCCACCCAGCAGGCTGCTGAGCTGTACAACGCCCTGATCCGCCATTTGCGCGGCGCTCTGCACGCTATCCGATGCGCGCAGCGCTCCACTGGCCGCAAACCAGCCCGCGCCGCCGCCCGCAATTCCGGCCACCAGCGCCACCGTCACAAGCAGCCCCGCCACACTTTTCTTTTTTGTGCGCGGCGGCTCTCTGCGTTCGTATCCGCCCACGCGTTCGTAATAACCGGGGATATTATTTCCCCCCGTTCCGCCTTGCGGATATTGCGTACCGCCCGGCCTTGCTTTTCGGCTCATATTATCATTTTCCGTATACATAAATTTATCTCCTGCCATTTAGCGTCTTATAATTCCTTTAATATAATGATATATCAAATATGTGTACTTTCGCTGATAATACGATGAATAATTTGTTAATTTCGGCCATTTTCGCCGTGTAATGTTCTCTTTCTTTTGTTTTACCATAGCGCAGCTTTGTGATATAATATTGCGAAGCGCGAAAGAGCGCCTTTAGCGGGGTAGATTGATGTCTGAAGAAAAAAACAAGTTGTTAAGTTCAACTTTTTTGATAACTGCGATAATCATTATCAGTAAAATCGTTGGGTTTGTGCGTGAGGCCTTCCTTGCATCCACATTTGGTCAGGGGCTTGAAAAAAGCGCCTACACGGTATCTTTTCAAATAATAAGCGTATTCACTATATTTTTGAGCATGGGTATAGGCTCCTCATTCATACCCATATACACGCAGACCCGCCTAAAGGGCGGCGAAGCGCGGGCAAACGAATACGCCAGCAACGTGCTGAACCTGTATATAATAGTGGGCATACTGGTGAGCGCGCTGGGCGTTCTTTTGTCTCCGGTAATGGCCAATATAATGTGGGACAGCAAAGACAGCGCGGAGGGGGCGGCGCTCGTTGCGGAGCTTACCGCCATAATGATGCCATCCATGGTGTTTTGGGCAATGACGGGCGTTTTCGCCAACCTGCTCAACGCCAGAAAGCATTTTGCTCCCGAACAGTTGATGGGCTTTGCCCTTAGCTTCTGCATGATAGCCGCCTGCATATTGTCCAATCAAATACAGATGGTGGCGCTGGCAACCTCCATATCGGCCGTTTTTCAAGTTATAATACTGCTGCCTTTTCTGCGAAAACGCTACCGTTATCAGCCCAAGCTCAATTTAAAAAGCAAAGAACTGCGGCGCACATTTAAGCTGGCCGTGCCCGCGCTCATAAGCACCACCTTCGATGAGATAAACACGCTTACAGATACCAAATTCGCCACCGCCATGGGCGCGAACGTACCCTCCGCAATAGGCGAAAGCTACCGCCTCACCCAGCCCATACTCGGCGTGCTGGTGGTGCCCATAACCACAGTTATGTTTTCCGAGCTTTCTACCTACGCCGCACAGGGCGAGATGGAAAAGCTGAAATACACGGTGCGAAAATCAATAGAAATACTGGCGCTCATAACTATACCCATTATAGTGATGGCTTTCCTGCTGCAAAACGAAATAATTTCGCTCTTCTATGAGCGCGGAAAATACACGGCCGACGCCGTCGCCTTCACCGCACCCGTATTCGCCTTCTATATAATAGGCGTTTTCTCCTTCGGCCTGCGAAACTTCCTTACGCGCGTGTTTTACTCGCTGCAGCGCACGCGTTTGCCCATGATAATTGGCATATGCGCCGTGGGCATAAATATATTGTTGGATTTTCTTTTGAAAGATGTGCTGGGCGCGCGCGGTCTCACGCTGGCCACCTCCATTGCGGGCAGCGTGAGCGCCATAACGATGATAATCGTGCTGCGCCGTCTGCTGGGGCCGATGTCCTTCAGAAAATCTATCGGCCAGCTTGTCAAGATATTGCTGTGTGCCGCCGCCTGCGGTGTTACGATATACTTTGTGTACGGCGCGCTGCCCATAGAAGCGCTGGGCTTCTGGGACAAGCTGCTCAAAGTGCTGGTTTGCTGCGGAGCGGGCTTCGGAGTGTATGCCCTGCTGGCATTCCTGCTTAAAATAGAAACGGCGGGCACCGCTCTTAATATAGTTAAAAAGAAGCTGCGCCGCCGTAAAACAAAGGGCTGATTCCTCAGCAGGCCTCCGCGTCGAGATCTAGATCAAAATCGGGGTCTATATCTATGTCAAATTCGGAATCAATATCTGCGTCAAAATCAGGCGATATGTCCAGATTCGCGTTTTGATCCTCCAATACCAGCTTCATAGCCACAAAGAGCCTTTTGTAGCCCGGCATGTCCTTTATTTCCTCACGCATTATGATATTTTCGAGTTGACTGCACTTCATAGCGTGAGGGCAGTTGTTTACGCACCAGCCTGTCGTTATGGCGGGCGCGCTCAAGTCGTATTCATTCAGCTTGTGGCATTTGAACTCCACCTCTGCTCCGTTACCTGTGTTCTTATATCCTATTTCACGTATCATATAGTGCGGTACTCTCCTTAAAATATTTCCAGTCTTAGCCCTTCCGCCCTACGCCGCTTCTCTTTGTGTTCGGCGTCGGGTAATTTATATCACACTATATATTTCGACAATATCGACCCTTTTTACACAATTATGGACACAAGTTTCATTATTGTTCACAATATGCAAAAAAGCGAGCAATTTCTAAACATTGCGCGCTTCTAGTCCATCTTATACATTTTTTTACCTATCGTTTCTTTCTAGATTCGGCTTCCCTCCAGCTTCACGCTGGCCCGCTTCTGTTTCAGCAAAATAAGGCTGCCCGCGAATGCCATTAAACCCAATATCATCAAACTCAACAATTTTTTCATGATACACCTCCTGTTCCATCTATTTACTTTATACCACAGCGCAAAAGCATATACAATATACTTCATTATATCTTAAGAATTGGTGCTGTTTATCTTAATTATAACAATATCCCGCTATCCTGCCCGGGCTTAACACATGTAAAAGTGTTGTAAATATTTGTATGAAAATCACCCCTTACCACCCTGCTGGTGGTATCATATTGCTATAAGATCGGAAGCGGGGTTTGATATAGGAAAATTCGCAGGAACATTTATTGCCATTGCGCTGGCGGCCTGTTTGCTGCTGACCGCCTGCCAGCCCACGCCCGAGGTGCCGCCCGTTGTGAACAAGGTGGAGGCCGAGCGCGTGCAGCAGCAAAGGATAGAGGCCACGCAGCCGCCCACACAAAAACCGGCATACACCGCGCCGGATGAGTGGCGCGAGGCGCTGCTGACAGAGCAGGACGGCAAATTCAGCATAGTTATGGACGCGGATATCGTTTATCCCACGGGGCAGGATATTGCGGTGTATTCGGCTACTCCACTAACAAACATATCTCAGCAGCGCTTCGATCAATTGTTGGATGGCTTCTTTGGCGATACTCCGCTTTTGCGAACGGAGGAATACAGCCTCGAAACACTGAACGAATGGCTGCTTGAGGGCAAAAAATCGCTCGCCGAGATGGAGAACGGCAGCTTTGATTTTACCATGTACGACAATTACGACGGCAGCGAAGAAATTAATGCTGACCGTTTGGCGCATGGCAAAAAACCACTGAAAAACAAAGACGATGACGATACTCCGGATTCTGGGGGCAACGGTAAAACCATAGCAGTATCAACCACCGATCCACAAAGCGGTTTGTTCCACAAAGGCGAGCATAAGGTGGAGTTTGCCTACACAGCACAATTTCATATTAGGCTTTGAGTCATCGTCCGGCAATGTGCATGACAGCAACCTGTTTGACACCGTCTATGATTGAGTAACCGAACGGTTTTGCGAGGTAGAAACAGTTGCTGTGGATGCGGCATACAAAACACCGTGGATATGCAAAAAAGTGATAGACGACAACCGCAGCATATCGACGCCATACAAACGTCCTATGACAGGTAAAGATTTCTTCAAAAGTTATGAATATGTGTCTGATGAATACTATGATTGCGGGATATGCCCGGCAAACCATATCCTAAAATATTCTACTACAACACGAGATGGTTATCGTGTGTTCAAGAGCAATCCTGTAATTTGCCATAGTTGTCCTTGCCTTCGGGTATGCACCAACAGTAAGAACTATCATAATGTGGTGCAAAAATACATTTGGGAAGATTACATAGAGCAGGCTGAGGACTTTCGACATTCGCCGCGAGAAAAAGAAACCTACGCAATGCGGGGACAGACCATTGAACGAGTCTTAGCGGATGCCAAGGAGAAGTACGGTATGCGGTACACACTACAAAAAGGTATTGAGCGGGTTACACACTGGCTCAAGCTAAAATTTGCTGCTATGAACCTCAAAAAACTGGCAATGTGGGCCTCACATGAGGCTTTTTCCACTTTTGTAGTCTAAGCTTTTTCGGCTTGGCAGGCAACGTTTCAGATTTTGTGTATTCTCAGAAGCGAGGATAGAATATCGAACA
>CAYXFB010000029.1:0-30642 GCA_964464145.1 uncultured Christensenella sp. | reverse complement strand
ATCAGGCCCTTACAGGGCCAGTGCAAGCCACCAGCTTAGCTGGTGGTCTTGACTTACTTTGGCTATATTTGCGATTCATGATATAATATTACGATAATTGATATAGGAAGGTATGCTTTGAAAATATTACGTAAAATAGTTTTAATAACGCTGATCATTTTATTGCTGGCTGCGCCTCTGTATGGCTGTGGCTTGGTTCGCTCTGGATTCGACGCCGCCTCGGGTGCGTTTCGCGCCTCACAAAGCGCACCACCCACGCCATCGCCCGCTCCATCTCCCGCCGCCTCCCCCACCGCAAAAGTGCATAATAAGGAAAAGCGCACCATTCCCTTTGACGAGATGCAATATACCCGGCCGGACGCTTTTGTAGCTTCGAGCCGCATAAATGAAATAGAAAAAGAAGCTCTTTCTCAAAGCGATATAACCGGTGTAACACCGCTGCTGGACGAGTTTGAGGATATATATAACAACTATTCTTCCATGGCAGCGCTTGCTGGCATACATTCCGCTGCAGATAAATCTGATGAATATTGGATGGAGGAAGATAAATATTGCACAAACGGTTACATTGCCGTTCAACATGCGGGACAGTCACTGCTGCGCGCAATGTACGAATCACCGTTCAAAGATGGTATAGAGCAGTGGCAGGAGGATTATTTTTCCGGCATGCCCGAACAGGATACTGTAACTTTCCTTACAAAACCAATGTTTGAGCGCGAGGCGGTTCTTTCACAGGAATACACGAACACTATAACGCTTGGAACTATAAACTTTAAAGGAAGTGACATTACACTTTCAGATATCTACGAATTTGAAGATTACTACGTTTACAGCGATGCATTAAAGCAATGGCTCACCGAATACAATCCAAAACTCGCAGGCATATATGTAGACCTTGTTAAGCTTCGCACCTCCATAGCCAAAGCACTGGGCTACAAAAATTACATGGAGATGCGTTACGCGGAGGATATGGGCGGCTATGACGCCGAAATGGTGCGCTCTATGCTGGACGAAATAAAAGAGTATGTGGCTCCAGCATACAAAGACGCCACGGCATTTGGCTCGCTTTATTCTCCCGATGTGGATATGGATTACGATGGCTTCATGGGCGTGACCCGCGACGTGCTAAACGATATCTCGCCCAAGTTTTTGCCCTCGTTTGACGCTATGCGCGAAAACGAGCTGTGCGGTTTCAAGCCCGCTCAATACAAGGAGGCTGGCGCGGCGACGTATTACATTCCCAATTACGACGCTTCCTATATACTGATGTCCTACAATGGCGACGCGGACAGCATGAGTACATTTCTGCACGAATTTGGACATTTTAACGATAATTACACAACCAACTACGCAAACCCCTCTCAAATGGACATAGCGGAAATATTTTCGCAGGCGCTGGAGCTATTGTATTCGGATTATTACCCCGCCTACTTCGGCAGCGAAACCGGCTACGAAATGCGTTTTGACGCGCTTTCCAGCAGCTTCTCAACAATAGTTTCGCAGCCGCTCTACACGGCCATAGAACTGCGCGCCTACGCCGAGGGCGAGGATATAACGGTGGACAAGCTCAACAAAATAGCCCGAGAGGAAAATATAGCCTTCGGTAACGATTGGGAGGCTCTGGGCGCGGATTTTTTAAATCTGGATTGGGTATCAAACCCGCAGATTGCCACGGTGCCCTTCCACACGCTGACCTATGCCACATCCGTCTCCGTGGCACTGCAAATATGGGAGATCGCCCAGACGGACAAGCAAAAGGCTATAGATATATACATGAAGCTTTTGAACAACGGTTTGAAGTATGATTTTGTGGAATCTGTGACCTCCGCCGGGCTGGTATCCCCCTTCGATGAGGGCGCCATGAAAAAAATGGCGGATATGATAACGTATTACATGACGGAGGACGGGCTCAGCGCCGCCGCTTAAAGTCTACCGCCACTGATATGCGCCGCACCGGTTTTGGCCGTTGTGGCGCTTTTCATTTTGCCCAGCGCGCGATCCACCGCGTACAGCGCATAGCCCAGAGCTATGTAGCCCGCCAAGAACAGCAGCGTGTTTATCGCCACGCCGCCCGCGCCCTGCGCATCCACATCTATGAAAAAATAGGGATAGCGGCTGTCTACCAACATGAGCACCGGCCCCACCTCCGCTCGCACGAGGCAAAAACCGAGATAGGCAAGCGGAAGCGCGCACCAAAACAGCGGATCGGCCTTGGAAAACCGCCCCTTTTCATCGAACAATATAAAATCCGCCAGCACCATCAACGGAACTATCTGGTGCACTATTGTGTTTTCCCAGCGAAAATAATCCACCTCATGGTAGGGCACAAGCACGAATTGATATATAATGAAGGTAGCCAGCACCGCCATAGTTATACCGCCCTTTAGGCTTGGCAGCGGCGCGCTTTTTCCGCGCGCGCAAAACACGGCGGCCACGGTAAAGTATATGAATACCGCGTAATTTGCCAGTATGGTGAAAAAATTCAGCATAAAGGGATTGAAAGCGCCGCCCCTAAGACCCGAGGTAAGATATATCCCCAGCCCGCTGACCCCCGCCAAAGCTATTTTATATATGAGTGATAAAGTTTTGTTGTATATACACATAACATTTTTATAACGCGAAGCGCGTTTGGAATGGCAGACGTGTTCTGCGCTGCTCTTGCGCAGAACGTGCCACGCCGCAGGCGCGGCGCACAAGTACAAATTTAAAGGGCGAACGCTGTTCGCCCTTTAATATGCATCGCCCATGTCGACTAAAAAACTCTTATTTCCGAAACGTCACTTCCTCGCCACACCCGTTTGCCTTGCGGCCACGGACACAGCCGTTGCCACCGCCGGGCCTACCCTCGGATCGAAGGCGGCGGGGATTATATTTTCGGGCGAGAGATCCTTTTCGGGTATGAGGTTTGCCAACGCGTAGGCGGCGGCTATCTTCATCTCCTCGTTTATGTCTGATGCACGTACATCAAAAGCCCCGCGGAACACTCCCGGAAAGGCCAGCACGTTGTTTATCTGGTTGGGATAATCGCTTCTGCCCGTGGCCACTACGGCCGCGCCGCCCGCCTTTGCTTCGTCCGGGAATATCTCGGGCGTGGGGTTAGCGCAGGCGAATATTATGGAATCTGCCGCCATTGTCTTAACCATGTCTGTAGTGAGCATTCCCGGCCGGCTCACGCCTATGAAAACGTCCGCGCCAGCCACTGCTTCGGGCAGTTTGCCTTTGAGCTTGCCCCTATTTGTGAGCTTGCCCATGGCTATCTGCGCCTCGTTGAGCTCGGCGTCCTCACCCTCGCAGATTATGCCGTCCTTATCGCACATCGTTATATCGTCAAAGCCGCTGCGGAGAAGCAGCTTGCATATTGCTATGCCCGCCGAGCCCGCGCCGTTTATAACTATGCGCACGTCCTCCTTTTGCTTGCCCACCACCTTTAGCGCGTTGGTCAGGCCGCCCAGCGTTATTATGGCCGTGCCATGCTGGTCGTCATGGAAGATTGGTATGTCGCATTTCTCCTTTAGCTTGCGCTCTATCTCAAAGCAGCGGGGCGCGGCAAAATCCTCCATATTCACGCCGCCAAAGCTGCCCGATATGAGGTAGATGGTGTTCACTATCTCGTCCACGTCCTTGCTCTTTATGCAGAGCGGGAAAGCGTCCACACCGCCAAACTCCTTGAACAGCACGCATTTGCCCTCCATAACGGGCATGCCCGCCTCCGGGCCTATATCTCCCAGCCCCAGCACCGCCGTGCCGTCCGTCACCACCAGGCACATGTTCCAGCGGCGCGTAAGGTCGTATGAAAGGTCTATATTCTTTTGAATCTCAAGGCAGGGCTGCGCAACGCCCGGCGTGTAGGCCAGCGAAAGATCCTCGCGCGTTTTCACCTGTACGCGCGATATCATCTCTATCTTGCCCTTCCACTCCTCGTGCAGCCTCAATGCTTCCTTTGCGTAATCCATATATTTTGCTCCTCAGTCCTCAAAGGGGAATTTGTAGTTTAGATCGTACTTGTCACGCAGCGCAATAAATTCTTTTTGAACCGCTTCGCCCACTGGAACGCCCTTGTCCTTACGCTCCAGCCAAACCAGATATTCCTTTTCGCCCGCCGTGTATATGCGTTCTTCGCCCGGCGCCTTTTTGGATTCACGCAGGTCACGCAGTATGTTTCCGCATATCTCCTTGAAGCTTTCCGCGCCCATGAAGGCCTCCGGGTCTATAACTATGAAGAAGTGACCGAGGTGGTAGGGCACCTTTTTACCGTCCTCCATGCCATTTAGAAGCTTGAGGTAGCTGCCCGCCTGCAGCGCCGCAGAAAGCACCTCAACCACGGTCGCGTAGCCGTAGCCCTTATAGCCCGCCAGTTCCTCGCCAATGCCGCCCAACGGAGCCAGAGCCGCCTCGCCCGTATTGAGCGCGTTGAGTATATATTTGCTGTCCGTAAGCGCCTTGCCGTCATTTCCCACCACCATACCGGCCGGTGTGTCCTGCCCGCTGCGCGCGTAATATTCTATTTTACCGCGCTGAATTATAGACGTGGCGCAATCCAGCATGAAGGGAAAATCCTCGTCTGTGGGGAAGCCCACCGTGAGCGGGTTTGTGCCCAGCATATTCTCCACGCCGAAAGTGGGCGCTATGGAGGGGCGCGCGTTCGTTCCCGTTATGCCTATCATATCCTGCTTGGTGGCCATGGATGACCAATAGCCCGCAATGCCGTAATGCGTGGAATTGCGCACCGTCACCATGCCCATGCCGTATTTTTTAGCCTTGTCTATAGCCATCTCCATGGCCTGCTTACTGGCCACCATGCCCATGCCGTCGTTTGCGTCCAGCACGGCTGTTGTGGCCGTTTCCTTTAGTATGTCAACCTTGGTGATAGGGTTTTGTATACCGTCGTTTATGCGATCTATATAGATAGGCTTAAAGCGATTGGAGCCGTGGCTCTCTATACCCCTGCGGTCGCTCTCCATAAGCACGTCCGCACACAGCTTTGCGTCTTCCTCCGGCACGCCTACGGATTTAAAAACATCCGTCATGAAACCGCCGATCATCTCCCAAGATACATAGGGTCTTGTTTCCATCTGCTTACCTCCGTTTTTTGTAGACATTATTTTTTAAGCGCAATGCGCTCTTTGTTCTCTCTGGCAACACCACGCAATTCGAGCAAGCCGTAATCGCGCGCTTTTTTGTGCAATGCTTCGTCCAAAATGCTCGAAATAGCTCTGCTATTCTTGCGCTTTTGTCCTTGCCTCGCACAAAAAATCATCACGATTCCGGCTACTCTCATTTGCGCGGCATTGCCCTATAAACAAAATACTATGAGCCCGCCCACGATCATGGCGCAGCCTATGGCCTTGCGTTTGGTCATTTTCTCCTTGAGTATGAGGCAGGAGAGGACGGTCACCAGCACCAGGCCTATAGATTCTATGGCCGGGCCATATTTGAGCTCCATACCGCTGTATGCCCACACGGAAAAAAGCATGGATACAAGCAGCATGAGGTAGGCCACTATCACCCGCCAGTTCAGATATTGCTTCAAAAAGCTTGCGTGCTCTTTGTTGGCGCTGGTTTTTAACAGAAGCTGCGAAAAGGAGGCTATGGACACTCCGCAGATCATTATTATAAGGCTCGCGCTACTCAGCATCCGTATTCACCACCACCATTCCCGCTATTATTATGGCCGCGCCAATAACGTTTGTCACGGTTATGTTTTCGCCTAAAAATAAGGCCGCCCACACCATGCCCCACACAATCGCGATGGAGCGGTTTGCGTAGGCAACGTGCAGATCGAAGCGTTTTAAGGCCTGCTGCCAAAGCAGCGCGTACACCGCCAGCGCCAGTATATCCAGCAGTATAAACTGCATAAAACCGGCGGACATCACAGGATTTCCGCTGGCCATCTTTCCGAAAAAGGTGGAAAATGTGTATATTATCACTATGAGCTGAAGCACTATTATGCTCTTCAACCCTGTTTTGCGCTTTTGCTCCGGCAAAAGGATACCTCCCCCAAAAGATACTATTTTTATCGTACTGTTATATCTGTGTATATTATATCAAAAAACGGGCATTAAATGTACCCGTTTAGCAATCTTTACCATATTATTTTTTGGTTTGCCGCTTTATTTATCAAAATGCGTTATTTAGCGCTCTCCGACTCGGTGGGTTTTGGCGTGGGTGTGGCTTTTTCGGCCTTTATTGCGCCCGTAAGGGATATCAGCAAATTATCAAAGGAGACCCCCGTAAGCCCCTTGGCCGTGGCGGAATACGAAAAATCTTCATACACGAAATATGCCACATGTATATCCTGATAAGTCCCTACATTCACGGGTATACCGCTCAAGGTTTCCTGCGTATATTCAACACCGTATATCCCCGAAATATCCTCATTGCCCTTGGCCTTGCGCAGGCATATACTGGTATCGCCCGCCTCGTCCACATAATCGAGCTGCACTATATTGCCGGATATTATGTACATTTTATCCAGTGTATATTGCATATCCTCGGGCAGCTCCACCATGGGGTAATCCATCTTCTTGCTTATTTCCTCAAGAGATTTATACTCCACCATGGGGTTGGGCACTTCTGTTTTTTCCTTATCGGGCCGTCCACAGCCTGCAATAGTAAAAAGCAGAGCTATCAACGCAACAGCGATTATACGTTTCAAAAAAATGACCCCCGTTTCGATTTGAATTAATAATACCATCAATCACTAATCGAGACAATATTGTACAAAGCATTAATTAATTAAATTATTGTAAACGCCGCCGCCACTTTTGCCCCGCAGGAAAAGCAGCTAATATATTATTCACTCCGAAAAAGCAGACCGCGGTTCAAAATTGCCGCGGCCTGCTTTGTGTCTTTATACTGTTAAGCCATTTTGGCATCCGCATCCCTGCGCGATCGCTACATTCTGGAGCGGTCGCCCGGGCGCTTGGGCGGCGGGGCATCCTCAAACTTGTTACCTCCGCCCGTGCGGCGTTCCTCGGGCGGCGTGGCCTGCCTCGGTTCCACCGGCCTCGGCTGGCGCGGGCCCGCATAGCGCGTATCGCGCTCGTCCTCATAGCGCTCGTCGTAGCGGCTTTCCCGTTCGTCATAGCGATCATCATAGCGCTCGTCCTCGTAACGGTCGCTCCGGTCACTCGTATTGCGGCGGCGCGGATCTGAATAGCGCTGCTTTTCCGAATAGCGCTGCTGGTTACGCTTTTTGTCGCTGTTTTTCTTCACCAGCACAACGGTCAGCACAACGCCTATCACAATTATGGCGATTATTATTATGAGCATCATAATATCTATTCCGCCGCCGCCACCCGCCTGCTCGGACACTGTTTTGAGCATAAATCTGCCGTCCTTCTCTTCAAAGCCCAGGAACAGGTTCTGCGCGCCGGGCGCAACGTTCACCACCACGCCATCCTCATTTTCGCTCGCCAGCGAGGTCTGCGCGCCCGTTTGCAGCGTGAGGCTTATATCCGATATGCCGCTTTTGTCGAAGGAAAGCTTGCCCGTGCCGTAGGGCACGCCGTTCACGCTTATGCTGCCCTTGGCGTCCGTTGTTTTATCGATAGAAACGGGCAGCCCCGCAACGGAGAGCGACACCTTCATTCCGTCTATATCCTTGCCATCCGCATCCGCGAAATGCGCTGTCACGTTCTTTGTATCGTATGTTTTGCCGACTGCGCCCGAGGCCGTGGCCGATGCGCTGGCCGATGGCGTGGCCGAAGCGTTCGGGCCGGGCGTTGGTTTTGGGCCGGGCGCGCTGTCCGAAATATAGCTTATGTCAACGGCCTCCTGCGCCACGAAATCCATGCTCATATAAACACTGGTGGCTCCGCTTGAGATATCCACGCCGTAAACGCCGCCCATCGCCTTGTCCGTGAGCGAGGTGCCGCCCGAACTGCGCATATTGAGCCTGCCCGTGCTGGATATTCCGCTCTTGTTGGTTATGCTTATGCTGTGCTGCTCCACCGTGAGATCGGGAAAGGTGACCTTACCGTCCGCGTTCGCCTTGAGCGCGGTCTCGTCTATTTTCACGGTATACCCGTCGGCCGGAACACCATTGTCGTAAGCATAGATCACCAGGTCAACGTGCTGTGTCTGCGGCTCAGGCTCGGGTTCGGGCGTGGGTACCACCTCGGTGGGCGCTTCGGTGGGCACCACCTCTGTCGGTATGGGTATGGGTTCGGGCGTGGGCTCCTCCCCCGCCATAGCGACCGGCGCCGCCAGCGCGAACACCAGCATCAAAGATAATATTATAAGCAGTATTCCGGTAGTTTTTTTCATCATTCTCTCTCCAAATAAAAAATATGATACTCTATTTTATTTTATAAACATCTGTTTGACGCGAAAACGCTCGCGCCTGTTCCACACAATCAAAAATGCAGAAGCCTCAATAAACGAACCGCCGCATGAGCACGGAAACCTTTATTCGGAATTCTGCATTTCAAAAATCTCAATTATATTTTGTCTTTCAGGCGTTGCCGTGGCCGCAATATTCGGCGGCGTCCGGCAGATCGTCCTTCAGCTTTTTGGGCACGGAGGTAAACAGCGTGCTCACAGATTCCTTTTCGTGCACGCGGTATACAGCCTCCGCAAAGAGCGGAGCCACGGACACCGTCAAAAATTTATCGTAGCCCGCAATGAAGTGGTTTTCCACACTGTCGGTGGATATCAAATATTCGATGGGGCTGTCCATCATGGCCTTCACGCCCTTTTCACGCAGCATAACGTGCGCAAGGCAGGCCACTATGCGCTTTGCGCCGCGCGCCTTCAGCATTTTCGCCACGTCTATGAGCGTACCGCCACTTATTGTGAAATCGTCCACTATGAGGCAGTTTTTGCCTTCCACATTGCCTATGAGCTCCAGTATCTGCGCGTTTTCATCGTGACCACTGCGCGTTTTATCGCCGATCGCCACGGGAGCGCCAAGATAGTCCGCAAATTTGCGCGCCGTTTTGGCGAAGCCCGCGTCGGGCGACACCACCACGAGGTCCTGCATTATATCCATAGTCTTTATGAACTCGCAAAGTATGGGCAGAGAAAGCAGATGATCCACGGGTATCTTGAAGAAACCCTGCACCTGCGGGCTGTGCAGATCCATTGTTATTATTCTGTCTGCGCCGGCCACCTCAAGGCAGTCAGCACACACCCTGGCGCGTATGGAAACGCGCGGCTCGTCCTTTTTATCGCCCTTGGCATAGCCGAAGTAGGGCACTATGGCCGTGATGGAGTTGGCGCTCGCGCGCTTGAATGAGTCCATCCAAAACAAAAGCTCCACCAATTCGTTATTCGGGTCAAGCCCAATGGGGAGCACTACATATACGTCCTTATTTCGCACAGTTTCCTTTATACGTATGAATACATTTCCGTCCGAAAAATGTATCACTTCGGAAGATCCCAGCTCTGCGCCGAGATATTTGCACATTTTTTTTGCGAAAGCCGCGCCAGACGAACCCGCGAATATTTTAATGTCTGGACTATGCGTAAGCATTGCACTATACCATCCTTTGAAAACAGAATTATTTATAGAACCAATTATAGCACCAAGCCATATAAAGTTCAAGCCGATATGCCGCGGCATCCCCCGCGCCGCAAGTTTTGAACGCGAATTGAAAAAAACGCGCAAACCCACTGCCCAAGCGCTTTAGCGCGGTGCCATGGGTTTGACTGGCCCGCGCGGCGTATGCTATACTTTAGGCTACCGAAGGGCATAGCGCACAATGTTGCAAAAAAGTTTTTTGCATATTGAAATTTTTTCACGAAACGACGCGGCCGGGTTACACGGGGGAGATATTTCCGCACATGCTAACATTATCCGATAAAAAAAAGAGATGGGCCTCGCGCCTTATAGTGCTGGTTTTCTTTGCCGTGGTGCTCATTACCGGACTGAACATATATAAGGACTACGGCGTTTCAGTGGACGAGCCCATGCAGCGGCGGCACAGCCTCGTGAACTACGAATATATAACCGAAAAGTTTACCGGCCGCGACCTGCCCTACGTGCGCGAGCGCGGTTACGACAAGCTGGAAAACTACAACGCGCGCCAGTACGGCGTGGCGCTGCAGCTCCCCATGGTGTTTGTGGAGGATATGAACAACTTCGAGATGACGGATTTCGAGATATATCAGATGCGCCATCTTTTTAACTTTCTCATATACTTTTGCGGTCTGGTGGCGCTGTTTTTCATAATAAAGGATCTCACGAAAAACGACCTTATAGCGCTGGCGGGAACGGCCATGTTTTATCTGTTCCCTCACTTCTTTGCCTCGTCATATTACAACGTGAAGGATATGCTGTTCATTCCCATGTTCATAATATCCTGCCTCTTTATGCTGAAGGCGCTGCGCACGCGCAAGGCGGGCTACCTCCTGCTCTTCGCGCTCTTTACCGCGCTGGCAACAAACATACGCATATTGGGCATCATGACCGTGCCCGCCGCCCTCGTTTGCATGCTGGCGGAGGATATAATAGGCCGTCGTTCCAAAAACGCGGAACTGCGCGCGCTCATAACTCCGGCGCGCCACAATCATTTTATTTTCACGCTGCTGCCCTACATACTGCTGCCCCTATTGACGCTGGGCTTTATGCTGCTCATAGCGCCCGCCTCCTGGGCGGACCCGGCAGGCTACCTAAAGCTGGTGGTGGGCCGTTCGCTGGATTACGAGGTGTGGACGCGCACAATGATGTTTATGGGCCAATCCATCTCCTACGACGCCATACCCTGGTATTACCTGCCCGTGTGGATGGGCATAACGGTGCCTCTTTTCAACCTCGTCATGTTTTTCGCGGGCGCTGTGTTCATAGTTAAGCCGCTTTTCAAAAGCGGACGCTTGGCCGCCTTCATACGCGACCGCTATCTTTGGATGTTTTTGCTGTTCTTCCTGCTTCCCTTCCTTGTGCAAATAATGGGCAGCATAAAAATATACCTTGGCTGGCGGCACATGTATATGCTTATGGTGCCGCTGTGCGTGATCGCGGCCTACGGTTTGCAGCGGCTGCACAAGCGGCTTTCCGGCGGCAAGGCGCGCGCGCTGAAATGGGTGATACCCATAATAACTATCGCCGCGCTGGTAGCGGGGGCGGTGCGCGTGGCGGTGAACCACCCCTTCCAATACAGCCTGTTCAACGCTATAGGCGCGCCCGTGGGCGACGGGTTTGACAGGGATTATTACCGCATGTCGGCCAAGCAGGCGCTGGAATATATACTGGAGCGCAAGCCGGAGGGCAAGGTTACCGTGAAGTCCAACTATTCGCTGAACACGCCGCGCATGGGCATACCCGCAGAGCAGGCGGAGCGAATAACGCTACGCGGGGGCGAGCTACCCGCCGAATACTATATAGAGCTATACCGCGACACACCGGGCAACACGCCCAACGCACCCGGCTACACAGAGATATACGCCATATGGCAGGACGGCTACAAGATAGCCTCCGTACTGCTCAATGATTTTCTGTACGAATACGAGCAAACCGGCGTAATGCGGATACCTCTGCAGTATTTCTTTGGAGTGAACGACAATTATTACGCGCAGCAATACAGGAACGTGCGCTCCTCCAAGGGCATAGAGGGCTACTTTATGTTTGGGCCATACCTCCACCTCCCGGCGGGCGAATATGTGCTGGATATGGATTTTGTGCTCAAGGCAGCGCCGGAGGGCGCAAAGCAGGTGGGCATTGTGGACATAGCGGGCAAAAGCGGCACAAAGACCTACGGCGGCGTACAGCTTTTCGCGGATTCATTTACTGAGGGAAAATATCACCTCACCATGCCCTTCACACTCACAGAGGACGTCTACGATATGGAGATACGCGTTTTCGCCAATCAGGGCGTATGGCTGCAAGCAGCGGACGGCGTGAGCGTTTCAAACTCCGCCGGATAAATCGGCATTTCGTTCAGCACAGTTTTTTTTGTTCATTTTTTACATTTTCTTTCCCATGCCCGCGCATTTTATGTTATCATAGCTTGCGGGAGTGTGTGAAATGCAAAAAAGATCGTACGAAAAATATTTCAGCGGCGCTATCGCCTTTTATATAGAGCTTTCGCGGGGTGCGGCACAATGAAAAGCATGCAGCTCAAGGCGCACCTTACCGCTCTTTTAACTATACTCATATGGGGCACCACATTCGTTTCCACAAAGCTGCTGCTTGTGGATTTTTCTCCTATAGAAATACTGGTGATACGCTTCATAATCGGCTATGCTTCGCTTTGGCTGATCTTCCCCAAAAAGCTTCCCTTCCTGGGCAAAAAGCGGGAGCTCATGATAGCCGCGGCCGGTCTGTGCGGCATAACGCTGTACTACCTGCTGGAAAATATAGCGCTCACCTACACGCTGGCCTCCAATGTGGGCGTGATATGCTCCACCGCGCCCTTTTTCACCGCCATATTGAGCACCGTTTTTTTGAAATCCGAAAAGCAGGGCGCGCGCTTTTACATAGGCTTTGGCATAGCTATGGCCGGCGTCGCGCTCATAAGCTTCAACAGCGGCGCAACCGAGGCCATGGGCTTCACCTCCAGCCCGGTGGGAGACTGGCTAGCGCTTGCGGCCGCCGTGGTGTGGGCAGTATACGCGCTTTTGACCAAGAAAATAAACAGCTTCGGCCACGGAGCCATACCCATAACCCGCCGCACATTTTTTTACGGCATAATATTTATGCTGCCCGCGCTTTTCCTCATGGATTTCAGCATAGACCCTGCGCGGCTCATAGATACGCAAAACCTGCTGAATCTGCTGTATTTGGGGCTGGGCGCTTCTGCCGCCTGCTTCGTTTCGTGGAATTTTGCCGTGAAATGGCTGGGCTCGGTGAAAACCAGCGTGTACATATACATTATACCTGTGATAACCGTTATCTCCTCGTTCTTGATACTGAACGAACCCATAAACGCCATGACGGGCGCGGGCATAGTGCTCACGCTGGCCGGGCTTTTTCTCTCCGAAAGCAAGAACCGCGCGTTGCCCGCCGAATCGGACTAGAGCAAAAACGCACAAAAAAATTCCCGCAGCTTGTGCGGGAATTTTTGATTTGCGTATCACACGGCGCTCAGCGCAACTTCTATATTTCCGCGCGTGGCCTTGGAATATGGGCAAACCTGGTGCGCCTTCTCCAGCAGCTCCTCCGTTTTCTCAAGCGGCAGACCGTCTATGTGCCCCTCTATCTCCACGCCTATAACAAAATCGAACTCCGCTTTTTCATAGAGCGAAACGATTACCGAAATAACCGCGGGCGTGTTTATTTTTTCCCGCTTCATTACCAGCTCAAGCGCGCTGTTAAAGCAGGCGCTGTAGCCCGCCGCGAAGAGCTGCTCCGGGTTGGTGGCGTCCTCCGCGCCCGCCGTGCCCGGCATGGCCACCTTCATTTTCAGCTTGCCGTCCGGCGAGGAAACATTGCCGCCGCGGCCGCCCGTATTGGTCATTTTTTCCGAAAATAGTTTTTTCATAGTAAAAAAAATCCTCTCGTTTATTTATTTGCTCAGCATTTTATCGCTTTCGCTTGTTTAATAAACTTTAAGGATGGTGTGTAAACTTAATCGCTTTTTTATTTTTTACCTAATTTGCGCAATCACGCAGGAAAAAGCATTGTGCTTTTACTGCGTGATTGGCGCAAATTTTACATCAGTTTTTGATTTTTCTTACCGCAAAAGCCATCAATCCGCCGCAAGCGGCAATTATAGCCACAAACAACCACAGCTGCGCGTCATCTCCCGTGCGCGGGCTGCTTCCCGAAGTGTCGCTTCCGCCGGTTTGCTCCTGTTTAGGATCCTCCGCAGGCATATCGCCATTTTTTTGCCACTTTACATAAAGCACACTGCTTCCTTGCTGGAAATGCTTTCCATTGGGATCGTACGGTATTTTATGCTCAGGATCAAGATACCATCCCGCGAAGGTATAACCCGGCTTTTTTGGCGGGGTAAACCCGCTTATATCCTCACCGTTCGCGCTTTGCACCGTAACCACGCAATAGTCGATCTCCTCACCCGAGGGCGTGACCGCCTTGTAAGTATCCACCCTGTAACCGCCGTAATCCTTCGAATCCGTTTGCGTTATTTTGCTTCCATCCGGCAAAACCGGCTTTTGCTCTGGCCTTTGTTCCGGAGATGCGGTCGGCGTAGACGTTGCGCTGGGCGTTGCACTTGGCGTTGCGCTGGGCGTTGACGAAGGCGACGGACTTGGCTTGGGCGATTCCGTTGGCTCATCTGTTGGCGCTTCGGTCGGTTTCTCAGTAGGCTCCTCCGTGGGTTCATCCGTTGGCTCGGCCGGAGGTTCCACCGGCGGCACGTAGTTCGGATCCTTCTCAAACTCAAACCTTAGTATTGGGTCATTGCACAGCTTAAAGTTGTTTTGCGTTTTATTTTCAAGATAACCGGCAGGCGATTTTTCGCATACGTAATAATATTCTCCCGGGAATAGCTTGCCGTTTTGTACGTAGTAAGAGCCATGCTCGTTTTTCTCCAGCGTGGCGTCCCCGCCTGTGCCCGGGCGGTACTGCTTTGTGCCCGCGTCCCACACAAAATGCGCTACCTTCTTGCCATCCTTTGTGTATATGGTGAAGGTGGCTCCGGCTAGCGGAACGTCATTTCCATCCACAACCTCCACACCATTAAGCACGGTATCGCAGGTGGAATATTCGTTCTCTATTTTGAAACCCTTACCGTTGGGTGTAAGCGCGGGCGTGGTTGTTATGCCGTACCCCGTGCCCTCCGTATAGTTTGCCATCACCTTCCACGGCCCCAGCGGCGCGCAGCCCTGCGGCGTGGTCTCCGTTAGCGTGTATTCCACACCGGGGTCCAACCCCTCTATACTGAGCGTACCGTCCGCGGCCGTCGTTTCCGTCTTTGTTATGGTCTTACCACCGGGCGCGGTGTACTTAAGTTCAAACTTCACGTCTTTCATGGGCAAACCATCCTGCGAGGTTTTCAAAAGCTGCAGCCGCGCTCCCGGCAGAGTAGCCCCCGGTTCCTTTACCAGCTCATTTTTTATTGCCAACGTACCCTTGGACGCAGTGTATTCCGTAACCGCCACACCGTTCACGGTGGCGGGAGCGTCAACGCTCTCCTTAAACCAGAAGTATCGTGGCTTTGTATCCCGCGAATATCCGGCAGGAGCCTTTGTTTCCTCCAGCTTATACAGGCGATCCTTTCCAAGAAAATAGAAATTGCCTTTTCCTCCCACCAGTGTCGTTTTGACCTTTTTCCCCGACTTTTCCACGTAGCTGCCGTTCTGCGGCTCCATCTCTGTAAGTGAGAATTCCGCTCCCACAAGGTTTATAAAATCCCCACCGTTATCCGCTTCCGTAGTGCTACTTTTTTGTATGGCGAGCATTGGAGCCTTGCTTCCGGTGGCGTATGCGTCAAAATTAAAATCCTTTGCGCCATTAGCGGAAACATCTCCCGTATCAAGCGAACTTCCTCCGCCCATGCTGACCTGAGCGCTGTTTTTCAAATCCGCAGCCCGCACGTTGTCCACAATGTAGCTCGTAAACTCCACCAGCAGCGGTTTGTCTTTGTAATCATACGGTATTGTGAATTCAAAACCCGCGCTATTCAGCTTCGTTCCCGCAAAAGTCGCAAGTGCAGTGCCTTTTGAGCTCACCTCTCCCGTAGCCGCGTTTAGCTGCGGAGCATATATTTTGAAGGAATCCGTCTCTATTTCAAAATACGGCCTTGTCGCAAACGAGTCTGAAACCTTGGCTCCGTTCATGTCCACGCTGTGCCTGTTTACAAGAATGCTCCATTCCACCACTGCCGCGCCAACTCTGTCCTCACCGTATTTGCCTTTGTTGGTATCATCCACAACAAAGTATTGGCCGGTTTTTGCTAGTGGCGGCTGCGCTATTTCGTGTTTACTGTCCGCAGCGGCCACCACGCCCACATTATATACCTTGCTGGGCGCAATATACATGCAGGAGTTTGGTATCTCTATCTTAGCATTGTCAACAAACTTCTCCCTGCGGTATTTTTCCGTAAATACGGAATCATACTCAAAGGTGTATGTGTCCTTTATTTGTTTGTCAAAGCTTATTGTGAACGAATCCTTCTGGTAGCCGCCCTGCGTTCCGGGAGCGGACGTAAGCTTTATTTGCACACCGTCCAGCGTCGCGCCCGCGAGAAGCTGCGCTAGCGTGAACGTGGCCGTACTGCCGCCCGTTCTGCTCACCTTCACGCTGTCGCCCATCACCGTACCAAGAGGCAGCTCGTCCTTTATTGTCGCGCCGTCTATGGGTACCTTGGAGGTGTTCACCGTCATCTTCCAGCCCACGCTCTGCGTGGAAAAATCATATCTGTGTCCGGCGCTCTTCTCAAGCAGCGTATTTTTACGCTCCTTCGTAGCTTCAATCGTACTCACCACCGGCTTAGCTACCCCATCAAGCGTTGCGCTGTAGCCCGCGCTGTTTTTTATCACCTTATCTGTGTTTTTTGCCAGCAGCTCGGTATCCTTAACGAGCGTATCCAGCGTGAAGGTGTACCTGTCTGTGGCGGACATTGGCTGACCTATGTGCAGCTTAAAGGTGGTTGTATCGGCCTCTGTGGTGAAATTGTAGTAGTTGGTACTGCTGCCGGTCTGGTCATACGGCACACTCAAAGAACTTCCGCCCGAATTATTCAGTTCAAGCGTCCCCCGGGTATCGTTCAACACAAATTCCTGCTCTATATTTTTCAGTGTATCCGTTATTGTCACTTCGTCCAAGCTGTTGCTGTATGCATTCACAACGAATTTCCAGCTTGCGAACGGCCCGCCCGGTTCGTTCCTGTAGCCCGCCTCGGATTTTGTTACCACATTTCCATTCGGTTCGTAATCCTTGCCTATGCCAAAATCAAAGCTGAAGCCTGCCCATTCGCCTGTGCCCGGCCCGTAATTGAATCCCGACCAAAGCAGCTTTACTTTGTTTGATATATTGGACGGCACACTTTGAGATGTGCCCTGTATTTTGGTGGAATACTTTATGCTGAGCTGTTGCCCCAAAAAGTTCGTACCACCGTTTTTCACCGGTATTATAAGTATATCCTGATTCGCGTTGGGATGATAAAGCGCCGCATTACCCGTGACCGCTGGGAAGGAGCCGCTCTCAAGCAGCGCGTTCGTAAGCCCGTCATAGGAGGGCGAGCCACCGCCCATATCCGTTATGGGATAATTTGTACCGTTTATTGTTACACCCTTCGAAATATCATATTGGTGCACCGCGGGGTCGATCGAATCCACTATATAGCAGGCCGAGGCCGTGCCGCGCGTATTCGCTGATATCGTCCAATCATATACGCGGTTGTCCGTAGCGCTGGGCTGACCCGTTTTATCGAAAAATTTGGGAAGCTTTATGGTAGTGCTGTCTTCATCCTTGCTGACTTCCGCGCCTCCATCCACATCAGAGCGGTACAGCGTTGCTTTATTTTTGAATGTTTTGGAATAATCTGCAAAACCGCCACCCGCCTTGGTCATAAAGGCTTTCATCTCATCTACGGACATATCCGCCGTGAGCATAAATTCTGCTTTTATGATATCGGTGGCTCCGGCGAAAGTGTATTCCAGCTTTTTGTTATCAGTTACAGCGGACATTATGTCGGTCGCCGCGCCGCCATCCGTGGATACCAGCGCTTTGGAATAATATAGTCCCGCGGGTAACTCATCCACAAACTTTTTGCCGTTCAGCTTTCCCGTATATTTTGCAGTCACTGTTATCTTATATTCTACAAACGAATCGCTCGTAGCTCCGCCGCTTGCGTTTACGGCCTCTTTGTCCACCGTATAATTTGTGGACGGATCGTCGTCATCCACGCTTTTTGCGGGGAAGTCGAACGATATCACGCCATCGCTGCTATACAGCAGTTCCGCTTCGCCCTTGCCTATGTTGGAGATATTCTTGGCCTTCACTTCAAGATCGTGGCCAAAGGTAACCTCGTCCAAAGTATACACGCGCTTATAAAAAGTTCCTCTAAATATAAGCTTGTTAGCCGAGCTTGTGCTGTCCCATTCGAACTCCCCCACCTCAAGGCCTTCTGCTGTTTTCATCACACCACTTTGAGGCCCAGTACTTTCCAGCTGGACCGCGTTAAAGGCATAGCTGAATGTGACCGGAGGCAGCACATCATCGGCCTGCGAATCCAAATATTGGTAGTAGTCATCATCACTCTTGTCGCCCTGCTCCAATCCCGGTTTGCCTTCCAGATAACTATTCATCTTGGCGCCATCAAGCGCAACAGCCAGCTTCAATTTAACCACCTTGGTAGTTTGATCCATTTCCAAGTAGGTTAGCTTATTCAAAGTAAAATATTCACTGTTGCTGCTTTCCCCCGCCACATCCGGCGATGTGCCCATAAGTTCCGCATCAGTAGTCGCGGTAGGTTCGGGGCTCTTTTGTTCTGGCTCGTATTCCACCTGCTCTGCCGGCGCTTCCTCTATGGTGATATCGGTTTCTCCCAAAGCACCTTCGCCCGGCTCGATCGGCAATATCTCATCCACCGAAACAGTCGTTTCCCGCTCTTCTACTAGGTCTGGCGCACCTTCTTCTGAGGCCAGCCCTATCTGCGGTATCAAAAAGCATACCGTGATTATCAGAGCGGCAACAAGTGCTATCAACCTCATTGCTCTAGCCTTCCGGCGTTTGTTTACTCTTCTCGCGTACATAATATTTATGTCCTCCCTTGAATACGCCCCATGGTATGCCGCATATTGTGAAGCGACCGAATGTAAGCATACAAAATCATATATGTCAAGTTATCAAAATCAATATACCACTATCGATTAACCCTGTCAAAGCGCAAATGCTATATATAGTATCAGTTTTTCTTGTTTTTCCATCCTTTCCTAAAAAGCATTTCTTGTCAAATTCACCTTATTTGTCCACATTTCGAGGTGCTTATCAGTTCTTCGGCTCGTCACACGCCAAGGCGTCACACCACTATATATTGTGTTTTACATATGATAGATTTTACGCTTTTATACACTTTTTTCTAATTTGTTTTGGGTCAATGTGTCAATATACATATATATGAGAACCATTGGGTCAATATGGCAGCGCGAACGGACATATATGGAGCATGGTGTATCACTATACGCGCAGAGCAAATTCACCTGGTTAACCACCCGAGTCTCCGTGGCAATTTTCCAGATTGCTGCTTTTTGGACAATTGTATTCCTATGGGTATAAAAAAACGCCGCTCCGGCATTTTTAGAAGCGCGCACCAAATATTAGGCGAAATTTATTTCGCCTGCTTCGAACAATTCCCTTTTTTCAAAAAAAGTCAGCGTTGATATCTTAGCGTTCCTTTTTAGCCTGCGCCTTCATTTGCATTTTATTTTCATACATGAGCTCATCCGCCAGCTTTAAGGCTATTTCTTTATTTTCTCCCGGCGTATGGACCGCCATGCCGTAGGCGAAGAATATGTTCTTTCCGTTGAGCTCTTCGCGAGCTTCCGCGAGCGAATCAGCCAGCTTTTCCGTATCGATATTCTTGTATATAACGGAAAACTCGTCGCCACCCACCCTGAAAAGCAGCGCGCCCTTGGGCAGCTTTTGGGTCACGCAGTCTGTGAAACAAATCAAAGTTTTATCTCCCACATCGTGCCCGTATTTATCGTTTACCTCTTTAAAATCGTTGAGATCCAGCATCGCCACCGTGTAGCCCGCCTTGCGTCCCAAATTTCCCAAACTTCGCGAATACATGAGTCTGTTGTAGGCATTCGTGAGGGCGTCCACCGTGAAGCAATACAGCGTCAAAAGCAGATAATACAGTATAAAAGCCAGCACCGCGCCATCCCATGAGAGGAAATGGTAGCCTACCACTATTTCCATATACATACAAAAAACCAGCATGGCAATAACGGCTGCCAAAAAAAGCTGCTCTATTCGCTTGCTCCTTGAGTGCACCGTGACCGGCTTCACCATCATCCATGCTATGTAAGCCACCGATATCAGAAAAGGCACAAAGAACAGCGGCCCTCTTTCGTATCCATTACTCTCCGGTATGAAAAACACTACTTTTACAAATATGCTTACAAAGCACAGCCCAATGTTCGCTATTATCGGCCCGTAATACCACCATTTTCTTGCCGTCTTATCAAATATCTTAAAAAGCATTAGGGGCACTACAGGCGCCATCGCAAAGTTCATGAAGGAGGTGATCCTGCGCCATGCCCACGCGTTTTCCATATCCGAACTCTGCAAATTATAATCTAACGATATGACAACCAGCATAACGGCGTTCAAGATTACCGCCAGCACAAAGAGCTTTATTTGTCGCTTGCTAAAAAGTGGATTTGTCAGTGTGAATACAAGTATAAAAAGCAGACCTATAAATGGTATGACATTTGAATACACTACCAAGCTTGGTTGCATATAAAGATTTCCCTTCACAAATATATCTTCTATGCTGCATTACAGGTCAGTATTAATATTATAACACAAAACTGCCATTTTCAAAGTTATAATCAAAAAAAACATGCGCGTTCCCCCAAGGGAGCGCGCATGATGTACAGCTTTGTGCTTTTTCGGTATATTTTACAGCTTTTCAGCCGCAGCAACAACCTTGTTCATAGCGTCCAGAGTTTCCTGAGGCAGCTTGTCGAACTCGCTGCGCGAGGATATGAACTCTATTCTGTCCTTCATGCGAGCTACAAGCTGCTTCTTGTAGTTTGCATCGTTGAAGTCCGGGTTGAAGCCGTCTATAGGCAGATAGCTCATGCCGGGAACGCCGCCGAAGTCTTCGAAAGTAACCTTACCCTCTATTATCTTCTCGAGGCTGCCCAGAGTGGCTTCCTTTGTAACCTTCTTCTCGCCGAAGTGGCCTGTGTTGAATATGTAGCAATCCAGACCCTTTTCAGCAAACAGCGCGCGGAAACCGTTGTAATCGTCGGCCAGCGGGTATGTGCGGAAGGGGTTAGCGTAAGGCTCAACAACCAGCGCATCGGGATCCTGACCGGGAGCCAGACGCTCTGCGCTCGTGCGCTTCGTGGCCAGTGTAGCGCCCATTGTGGATGCCAGCACCGGATCGTCTATCTTCACTACCGGAGGCAGTGTGGGATCCTTCATCAGCCAGATTATGGCATTCGCGGGCTCGTGGAAAACGTCTACCCTGTTGGGGCTCCACAGCTTGGATTTCATAGCGCGGCCGTTACCGTTGCGGATATCCTCCGTAACGAGAACCTTGTTGCCCTTATCATCCACAGTTACGCCGTTGTTCTGTATGGTAACGAGATATTTGTTGTCTTCGCAATCCATCGGGTAATCCTGCGTCTTGTCAAAGTACGCGGGCTCGAGGGCAACGGAAGCCGTTGTTTCGCGCGAGATAACGAAAGCGTCGTCATGCAGCACCGTGATGTCGTATTTGCCATCGTGGTGAGCGTGTGTGATGGTGGATTTGCCCGAACCGGAAAGGCCGAACACGCCCGCAACGAAGTGGCCGCCGTCTTTCAGGTTGTAGCGCTTCTGTCCGCCGTGGCAGGAAACGAAACCGTTTCTGTTCGCAACGCCCCACGCGAGGGTCAGCGTGCCCTTTTTGTGCTCGCCGAAGTATCTCATGCCAAGCAGGCAAGCGCAGTTGTGAAGCGGATCGAAGAAGGCCAGACCCATCGGGAAATCGGGGTGAGACCACTGCGGATCAGAGAATATGTACAGGTCGCCTTCGGGAATAACGGCGGATTCTTTGTACATCTTGTAGTATTCTTCAGTGAGGTACTGGAAGTTATACAGCCAGGAATACATTATGTTTTCCTCACCCTCCGGTATGCACAGATGTGCCTTCACCATAAACTCGGGAGCCAGGCCGATGTACGCCTGAGCGTGATACATCTGTCGGTTACGTGTCTGGTATACGGCTTCACGAACGATCGGGCCGAATTTGCCTTCCGTTACGGGTTCGCCGTAAAAATCGTTGCTTCCCAGGATGCACCTTGCCGCGGCTGCGCGTCCGCCAACGTTACCGTCGTTAAACAGCAGCACTTTTGCGTCTGACGGCAGACCTGTCTCCTCCGGCTTGTATACGGGGATATCCGTAACAACGGTTCCGGGGCAGTCATAAGCCAGCTTGTAGGCCTCCTTCAAGCCCTCTACGGGATATACGTTGTTTCCATAGAAACCGGTCTCTATGATCGTACGCATAGAAGAGAAGTAGGTGCCCTTTTTGATTTCACTCCATTGGTAATACTGCTTTGTTGACATTAAATAAACCTCCTAAAGAATATATATAGTTAACAAATACTGTCCATAATATATCGGGGGCGCAAATATTTTGCGCGTTCCATGTAATTTAAGACATACCCCCATATTATTTTTATTCTATGCCAAGCCCTCTATTCCTTTTTCTTTTTTCAAATTTTGTGAAAATATCTACAAAGAGTTTTAAGGCCTCCGCATATATATCTTTTTATATATTATATATAACTACTTTTTGCCCGAAAAATCATTATTTTTCATCTAGGGCAACACCGCGCAAACAGGGCAAGCCGTAATCGCACGCTTTTTTGTGCGGTATTGCCCTAGCAGTCACGCGAAAGATATATCATGTCCCTCAGCGTGACCCCCTCTTCAACAATGGGCTCCGCATAGTTGTCCGTAAAAAAGCCCTCTATCCTGTGCGAATATTCAAAACCCACGCTGCCGTAAAAGCTCATCATGGCGGGCGTTTCGCCCGTTCCCACGAACATTTTTCCGCAGCCGGCGTACCGTGCCAGCATAAGCTCCAGCATGGCGCGGCCGTAGCCTCTTCGCCTAAAGCTCCGCTCTACGGCAATGTTTTTCAACTCGCGCCAGCCCTCGCATTCCGTAACCACGCAGACACCGACAGGCTCCGTTCCCGAAACGCCGCTATCAAAAAGGGCGAACATATCGCCCCCCTCAATATATCGGTCTATCATATCCTCCTGCTCGTCGCCCTCAAGCAGCAGCAGCAGGTATCGCTTCTTATTTTTTAAAATAGGTTTTAACGTCATCTTCTCCAAATATCCCCGTAAAGTCGAAGGTGGCAAAATAATCCTCCGGCGTTTCGGCGCGGCGTATAAGCTGCGTGGAGCCATTTTCGCGAAGCAGCACCTCAGAGCTCCTGAGCTTGCCGTTGTAGTTGTAGCCCATGGCGAAGCTGTGCGCGCCCGCATCGTGTATCACCAGCAGATCGCCCATATCCACCTTGGGCAGCATGCGGTCGATCGCGAATTTATCGTTGTTTTCGCACAATCCGCCCGCCACGTCATACTTATGATCCGCCGGGGCGTCCTCCTTGCCCATGACCGTGATATGGTGATAGGCCTTGTACATCGCCGGACGCATAAGGTTGGCCGCGCAGGCATCCACGCCTATATATTCCTTGTAAATATGCTTTTCGTGTATGGCGCGCGTCACCAATATGCCGTAGGGCGCCAGCATATACCGCCCCAGCTCTGTGTATATGGCCACATTGCCCATACCCGCCGGTGTCAGTATGCTCCCATATTTTTGGCGAACACCCTCGCCTATTTTCATTATATCCGCACCCTCATCCTCTGGCCGGTAGGGAACGCCCACGCCGCCCGAGAGGTTTATGAAGCGTATATCCGCGCCCGTTTCCTTTTTGAGCCGCACCGCGACATCAAACAGTATGCCCGCAAGCTCGGGGTAATATTCGTTGGATTGCGTATTGCTTGCCAAAAACGCGTGCAGTCCGAATTTTTCCGCGCCCTTGCTGCGCAGCTTTTTTATGCCCTCCACAAGCTGCTCGTAGGTCATGCCATACTTCGCGTCTCCCGGATTGTCCATAACGCCGTTCGAAAGCTTTATCACGCCGCCCGGGTTATAGCGCAGGCTGATAGTTTTGGGTATGCCTATCACCCTGTCCAGAAAATCTATGTGCGTAAAATCGTCCAGATTTATTATCGCGCCCAGTCTGCCCGCCAAGCGAAAATCCTCCGCGGGAGTCATGTTCGAGGAAAACATTATGTCGTGCCCAATTATATCCACCGCCTGAGAAAGCATCAGCTCCGTATAAGACGAGCAGTCCGTACCGCAGCCCTCTTCCTTCAATATGCGCAGTATGAACGGGTTGGGCGTGGCCTTAACGGCAAAATATTCCCTGTATCCTTCGTTCCACGCAAAGGCGCGGGCGAGCCTTTTGGCGTTTTCCCTTATGCCCAGCTCGTCATACAGATAAAACGGTGTTGGGTATTCCTTTGCTATCTCTTCAAGTTGCCCTTTAGTTACGAATGGTTTTTTCACTTATCTATCCCCCCGGCGCTTTTACCGCGCTGTCCGGCCCGTCCTGTGCGGAACCGATGTTGCGTTTTTGGCCTATGGCCTGTAAGTTTTAGTATATCACGACTATGCCAAGCCGAACAAGCATTATTAATCTCCGCCGTTTTCGGCTGACCGGCCGCCATATTCCGCTTTGCCCGGCTGCACACGCACCGCTACCAAATCGGGAGGATTGTTTATGCGGAAAGTGGGGTAGCCGGAGGAACCCAGGCCTCGGCTTATTATCATGGCGGTTCCCTCCGCAGAGAATTCGCCCTGCATATATTTGGGGAAAAAGCCCTGCCCGGGCATGTATAGATTGCTTATGCCGGGTATGCGTATCTGCCCGGCGTGCGTGTGCCCGGCCAGCACCATATCTATGTTTTTCCCCACCAAAACGGGAAAAACCTCCGGCCTGTGCGACAGAAATATATTGAAGCCCACCGCAGCGGACAGCGCAGCAGACGCGCGCAAGGCATCCACACCGTCAAAGGAGATATCGTCCATGCCCGATATATTGACATCCGTGCCGCCCGCCCTTGTGTGAAAAACGTTGCCTTCGCTTATGATGCGCACGCCGCCCCGCTCCAGCACGGCGCACACCTCTTCGTAAAAATGCCTTTCGTGGTTGCCCGCAACAAAGTATGACGGCGCGATATCCGCAAGGCCGTGCGCAAGGTCTTTGGTATATTCGCGCTCGTGCCGCTTTTGCTTCTCGTGCGCCACGATATCGCCCGTTATGGCTATGATGTCCGGCTCAATTGAGCGCACCGCCTCAAAGAGCCGCGCATTACCCTTGCCAAACTCCTTTTCGTGCATATCGGACACATGCGCTATGGTGAAGCCGGAAAGCGTTTTTTCGCTCTTTATATCATACTCTGATATTTTTATTTTGCTGTTGTTGAACATACCGCGCCGCCTTTTTGATTGATATATGCTTTTATAATGCGTTCGCCGTGTCTTTAATCTACATTGCGACAACTTTTTTTTGCGCGCTTCAAGCAAAAAACCGTCCTCCGTCGGTTTCCCGCAGCGAACGGTCTTGCTCTATATCGCAGTTTCGCTTTTCGTTACTTCATGCTTGCCACAGCCGCGCGCTCCATTTCGAGACCGGCCGTATAAAGCTTCATAAACTCGGCGAAGCCCGCCGCGTCGCCCGCCTCCGGCTCCACGGTGCTGCCTGCCGCGCCCTTGAACACTTTGCCCTCAAGGTAGCTCTCCAGCGTTTCGCCCGCCGCTTTTTCCGCGCGGTAAGCCGCCAGCAGCGCTATGCCCCACGCGCCGCCCTCGCCAGCGGATTCCATAACGGAAACGGGCACGCCCAGCGCCGAGGCCATGAGGTTTTGGCCAACGCCCTTCGTTTTGAAGAAGCCGCCGTGACCCAGCAGTTTATCAAGCTGTACGTCCTCTTTTTCCAGTATCTCCATGCCCAGCTTCAGCGTGCCCATCGCGCCGAATATGAGCGCGCGCATAAAGTTGCCCAGTGTGAGCTTGCTGTCCGGCATGCGCGCCGCCAGCGGACGGCCGCCGTCTATGCCCGTTATAGGCTCGCCAGAATAGTAGTTGTACGTCACCACTCCGCCCGCGTCCGGCTCCGATTTCATGGCAGTCTCAAACACCACCTTGAAAAATTCGTCCGTTGTTGCCTTAACGCCAAACAGCGTTATAAGCTCGCGGAACATGCCCGTCCACGCGTTCAAGTCGGAGGTGAAGCTGTTGCAGTGCACCATTGCCACCGGCTTGCCGGAGGGCGTGGTTATCATGTCGATTTCCATATATTTTTGCGTAAGCGGCTTTTCCAGCACCAGCATGGCAAAAACGGAGGTTCCGGCCGAGATGTTGCCCGTGCGCTGCGCCACGCTGTTTGTGGCCACCATGCCCGTGCCCGCGTCGCCCTCCGGGGGGCAGAGCGGTGTTCCCGCCTTGAGCTTGCCCGAGGGGTCTAAAAGCTTTGCTCCCGCCTCGGTGAGGCTGCCCGCGTCGTCGCCCGCGTCCAGCACCTCGGGCAGCAGCTCCGTGAGCGAAAGCTTCAGATCGCTGCCGGCCACCACATTGTCAAACAGAGCGGCCATGCGCGCGTCATAGTCTATCGTTTCACTGTCCACCGGGAATATGCCGGAGGCCTCGCCCACGCCCACTACCTTCCTGCCGGTAAGCTTCCAGTGTATATAGGCCGAAAGCGTTGTCATAAAGCGTATGTCGCCAATGTGGGATTCCTTGTTCAGTATCGCCTGATAGAGGTGCGCTATGCTCCAGCGCTGGGGTATATTGAAATCGAACAGCTCCGAAAGCTCCTCCGCCGCGCGCTCCGTCATTGTGTTGCGCCAGGTGCGGAAGGGTACGAGCTGCTTTTCGTTTTCGTCGAACACAAGGTAACCGTGCATCATTGCGGATATACCTATAGCTCCCACCGTCTCGAGCGGCGCGCCGAATTTTTTCTCCACATCCGCCGCGAGGTCGGCATAGCAGCTTTGCAGGCCTGCCCACACGTCCGTGAGCGCGTATGTCCACACGCCGTCCACCAGCTGGTTTTCCCATTCGTGGCTGCCGCTGGCAATGGGCGCGTAGCCGTCGTCCGTGAGCACCGCTTTTATGCGCGTGGAGCCCAGCTCTATTCCAAGATATGTCTTGCCCGCGCGTATTTTTTCCGCTGTTTCGTTCATTATACTACCCTCCTAATATTTTCACCGTTAGCCGGAGTTTTGGCGCATGAGCCGCGCCGCCGATTCGATACTTAAAACGTTATAACTATGATACGGCAAAAGCGGCTTTGCGGTCAAGTTCCCACACGGTTTATTTTTTGCGCGGCACGCATTTTTTGGCAAAAACTGCGTACACACCATTCGCTGCGCTATATAATGGAATAAATCCTCACACATACGCAACAAACCACAATAAAAGGAGCGTGAGAAAATGAAATATACAATAGACGGAGAGCTGTTCCCCTGCCTGAACGTGACACTTTCGGCGGGCGAGGAAATGTTTACGCAATCGGGCGCAATGGCCTGGATGCAGCGCGATATTCGCATGAACACAGAAATGAAAGGCGGCTTTGCCAAGGGCATAGCGCGCGTTTTTTCGGGCAACTCGCTCTTTTTGGTTACCTTCACGGCCGAAAAGGAGGGCGCGGAGATGGCCTTCACATCCAGCTTCATAGGCACAATAATGCCGCGCGAATTTCACGGCGAAACACTCATAGCGCAAAAGAGCGCATTTTTGTGCGCGCAGCCCGGCATAGAAGTTTCCACCGTTTTCACCAAGAAAATTTCCGCGGGTTTCTTTGGCGGCGAGGGCTTTATACTTCAAAAGGTGACTGGCAACGGCATGTGCTTCTTGGAGGGCAGCGGACGCATAATTAGCAAGGAGCTCGCGGCGGGCGAGGAGCTCATGGTGGACACGGGCAACCTTATGGCCTTTGAAGAGAGCGTTTCCTACGAGGTGGAGAGCATCAAAGGCTTCAAAAACATATTCTTCGGCGGCGAGGGTCTGTTTCTCACCAAGCTGCGCGGGCCGGGCAAGGTGTACATACAAACGGTAACGGCGCAGGATGTTGCCACGCGGCTCATACCATATCTGCCCACATCCTCAAGCTGATGTGCAAAACCATACCGCTTATGGTATAATGAATCCCATGAAAAAGGGACAAGTTTTACTGTTTGACGGTGCGCTGGGCACATATCTGGCGCAAAAATACGGCGTTAGCATAGGCGGCTGCGAGCGCGAAAACATTTCGCACCCGGAACGCATAGCGGGCATACACGCCGAATACATAGAAGCGGGCGCGCGCGCCATAAAGACCAACACATTCGCGGCCAACACGGTGGCTCTTGGAACAGAGCTTTGCGAGGTGCTGGACATAGTTCGCGCGGGCTGCGAGATAGCCCAAGGTGCGGCGGCCGGCAAGGCCGAGGTCTTTGCCAGCATAGGCCCCATATATTCAGAGAACGCCGAGGCGGAGTATTGCAAAATAATTGACGTATTCCTTGCGATGGGCATAAAAAACTTTTTGTTCGAAACATTTTCCGTATGCGAACCGCTGCTCTTCGCAGCGGAATATATAAAGGACTCCGCCGCGGATAGCTTTATAATATGCGAATGCACCGTTAAGCCGGACAGATACACGAACGCGGGCGTTTTCGCTCAGGATATTATAAACGAACTGCAAGCCTCGCCCTTTGTGGACGCGTATGGCTTCAACTGCACCTGCGGGCCGCTGCACATGGCAAATCTGGCGCGGGAGCTGGAGTTTTTCGATAAGCCTGTATCCATGATGCCCAACGCGGGCTACCCCACAATAGTGGACGGGCGCACGGTTTTTGACAGCACTCCCGAATATTTCGCGCGGCAGGTCATGGACATTCGCCACACCGGCGTGGGCATACTGGGCGGCTGCTGCGGCACGACGCCCGAGCATATCTCGGCGGTGGCGCTGGCGCTGGCGGCCGATTCGCGCGAATACGCCTACACCGCAAAACCGCGCGAATCTGGCGGCGCGCAGCAAAAGCGCGAGGTGAAAAAAGGCTTCATAGCAGTGGAGCTGGACGCACCCGCAAATGCGGACACGGCCTACTTCACTATTTCGGCACAGCAGATAGCCGAAGCGGGCGCGGACGTGATAACCATTGCCGACTGCCCCATAGGCCGAGCGCGAGCGGACAGCAGTATGCTGGCAAGCATGCTGAAGCGGCAGTATGGCATAGAGGCAATGCCCCATCTCACCTGCCGGGATCGCAACCTAAACGCCTCCAAAGCGCTGCTTTTGGGACTTAACATGCAGGGTGTGGAGCGCGTGCTGGTGGTGACCGGCGACCCCATCCCCGCACAGGAGCGCGACGTTATAAAGAGCGTATACCAGTTCAATTCGGTGCGCTATGCTTCGTTTATACAGCGGCTCAACGCCGATGTTTTCATGGAGCGTCCCTTTGAGGTCATGGGCGCGCTCAACGTGAATGCGCCCAATTTTGACGCGGAGCTTGCCAAGGCCGAAAAGAAGATCGCGGCAGGCATGAGCTGCCTTCTGACCCAGCCCGTCATGGACGAAGCTTCGCTCCAAAACCTGCGCTTGGCCAAAGAAAGACTGGACGTGGCGATACTGGCGGGAATAATGCCCGTGGTGAGCTACAACAACGCGCGTTTTATAAACAACGAGGTGGCTGGCATTTCCGTACCCGATTCGCTCATAGAGCGTTACCGCGTGGCGGATAAGGCGGACTACGCGAATATAGCGGTGGATTTTGCGCTGGAACGCGCCAAGGCCGCCAGCGAAATTTCGGATGGATATTACATAATAACCTCGCTGCGGCGGGCGGATATTGTGTGTGAAATAGTCAAGGAGATAAGAAAATGGTAATAATAGGCGAAAAATTGAACAGCTCCATACCCGGCACGCTCACAGCAATGGAGGCGCGGGACGAGGATTTCGTATCCAAGCTGGCCAAAGCGCAGGCGCTGTGCGGAGCGAATTATTTGGATATAAACGCCGCGATGTGCGGCGACGAGATCGACACACTGATCTGGGCGGCCAAAACGGCCATAGAGGCGGCAAATATACCCATAATGGTGGATTCGCCCAACCCCGAGGCTATAGCGGGTGTGTACGACGCGCTGGAGCTTAAAAAGAGCATAATAAACTCTGTGACGCTGGAGAAAGAGCGGATCTCTACCATACTTCCACTGGTAAAGGCGCATGAAACTGGCATTGTGGCCATGCCCATAAGCGGCAGCGGCATGCCTGCGGACGCGGAGGAGCGTGTGAACAACGCGCGTGAGCTGGTGGGCATATTGAACTCTGAGGGTATCGCCAATTCGCGCATATACGTGGACATGGTGGTGGAGGCTGTGGGCGCGGCTTGGGAAGCGCCTTCCGAAGCACTCAAGGCGGCGCGTATACTGCGCGAGGAATTCCCCGATCTGCATCTTTTGGCAGGGCTTTCGAACATATCCTATGGTATGCCTGTGCGCAAGCTTATAAACACTGCATTTTTGTGTTGTGCGCTTACCAGCGGTGTGGATAGTGCCATAATGGATGCCACAAACAAGGAATTAATACTTACGGCTCGTGCTGCCGAGGCGGCTCTTGGCAAGGATGAATTTTGTATGGATTATCTTACGTCCTATCGTGATTTATACGAGCAATAGGTTTTGCGAAACATTGTTTCGATGGTTGTTTTCCCAGGCGCATATCCCTCTGTGTAGAAGGATATGCGCCTTTGTTGTTCCGCTTTTTCTGCTGTTCGGTGGGCGCTTATACTTCTATTTTATCGTTTTCCAAACTGTGAAAGCTTTACGTTTGTTGGATTTGCGCCTTCGTTGTTCCGCTCTTCCCGCTGCGCGGGGGCGCTTATACTTCTATTTTATCGTTTTTCTAAACGATGAAAGCTTTTCGTGTGTGGATATGCGCCTGCGGCGGGCGATTTCCGCGCGGTTGCGCGGGTATAGGGTTGGACGCGGGCGGGAAAGACGGGTTCCGA
>CAYXFB010000028.1:0-31847 GCA_964464145.1 uncultured Christensenella sp. | reverse complement strand
GTCGGAACCCGTCTTTCCCGCCCGCGACCAACCCTATACCCGCGCCTCCGCGCGGAATTCGCCCGCCGCAGGCGCATATCCACATAAGTAAAGCTTTCATCGTTTGGAAAAACGATAAAATAGAAGCACAAGCGCCCCCGCGCAGCGGGAAAGGCGGTACAACAAAGGCGCATATTCTACATAAGTAAAAATTTTATCGTTTAGAAAAACGATAAAATAGAAGTATAAGCGCCCCCGCGCAGCGGGTAGAGCGGTACAACAAAGGCGCATATTCTACATAAGTAAAAATTTCATCGTTTAGAAAAACGATAAAATAGAAGTATGAGCGCCCCCGCACAGCGCAAAAAGCGGTACAACAAAGGCGCATATCTATATAAGCAAAAATTTCAGCAACCGAAATTTTTATCCTTTATCGCATCTAGATGATTCTCAGCAATCTCCAAACTCAAATTTCCACCAGCCTCCAGCAAACCGCGCACAAAAGCCTCATAAACGCGAAGGGTTTCCAGCGAATATGTCATGAGCTCACCGCGCAGGTAGGTCTCAAAGGAGGTGTCCTCCTCGGTATTTTCCTCGCTTCTTATATTGCGTATGCCCTGCATATCAGGGTGCTCGGCGTATAGCTGCTCCGCCCAGCGCACATGCACGGGCGCCAGCCGCTCGATTATCTCCACGCTCTCTTCCGGCACCTCGGGCAGCGCGTGCTTTATACTCTCGAAATACTCCGGGTCGGTCTCGCGCATCATGTAGGCGTATTTCAGCTCCACCAGATTGCGCCCCGCCGCCTCCGCTTCCCGCAAATCTCTACGGTAGCTTTTCAGCGAGGCCTCATCCCACGCCGCAAACTGGCTGCCGCGCAATATGTAAAACGCCCGCTTGTCGTTTTGGCAATCCGCCCTGCCGCCTATATTTTGTACGCGGTCAAACATTTTCCATTCCGCGTCCACGATCTCACCTATCAAACTTTCCTTTCCCATAGCTCACCTGTCCTGCATAATGTGCAGCGCGGCGATCTGCCTATCCGCTATTCTTTCAGTCATGGAATGGCTGTGCGGAATGAGAAAATCGTCCTCGCTGTCCGTAAGCGACTGCGCCCTGAGCTCGGCCGCCAGCTCCGCGCATATCCCCTCTATCAAGTCCGTATTTTCTATCGAAAAAACCTCCGCAGCGGCCAGCTTCGCAAGCTTTTCCGCAGTGCTTCCCATTCCCTCTATCTGCGCAAGGCTGTGCCACGCCCACTTGTAAAACGGCGTATACCGCCTGTGAAGCAAATGCGCCGCCGATATGGCCGCCGATACGAATTCGCTCCGCGCCAAGCCTGCCGCCACGCACTCGCCTCGCTTCAAGCAGCGCGAAAAATTGTACTGTCCGGCCTGCGCCATTATGGCGAAGCGCGCAGCCAGCTTCTTTATGCGTACATCCTCAGGGTAATAGGCCAGCAGCGCGGCGCGCACCCCACTGAAAGCGCCCAGCTCGTCCTCGAAAACCTTGCCGTTTGTGGCCGCGCAAAGCGCCTGCTCGGGCAGCCTGAGCCACTCCGCAAGCGACTTTGGCGCGCGAGGCAGACCGGTATATTTTTTATAAAACCCCTCCACGCTCATGGCGCCCACTCGCCCTGCGCCCTGTGCCGTTTCCATGCGCTCGTGACCCGCAAAAGCCTTGGGCAGGCTGCCGTACAGCGCGCCCACCGCCTCGCCGCAGCTCAAAAAATCTTCATCCGTAAGCCATGCGCAAAAACCCGCGCCCCAGTCATGGTCGCGGGATATTTCGTCGTCAAAGCCCAGACATTCCGAGCCCTCGCCCACCAGCCCAAAGGCCATACGCCGCGTGAGAGCGCCAAACTCTTTCTCTATCGCGGGCCTGCCCACCTCTCGGAAAAAACGCTCCGCCAGTAAAAGCCCCTTCATTTGGGCGCTCCGTCACCCGCCGGGTGCTCGGCCAGCAGTTTTTTGTATTGCTCGGAATGCTTGCCGAACAGTTTTTGGGCTATGGCCAGCGCCTCCTCATGGTGAACCGCCGCCAGCCGCTCGTTCCCCGCCAGCAGGTGCGTTTTGGCAATGTTTGCGCACACCGTCACATAGTCGTTGTTTTCACCGCAGAACCGCTTTATTATTTTGGCGGCATGAGCGTATTTTTTGAGCGCCGCGTCAAAATTACCCTCCGCCACCTCCAGCGCCGCGTCTATGTTCAGCGCGGCCGCAAAGTGCGCGTCCTCCATATAGCCGCCCTCCAAAAACGCCTCCTCGGCCTTTATGAGCGCGGCCTTGGCCTCCGCCTTTCTATCTGCGTTCAGCAGCATAGACGCAAGGTTGGCGCAGGAAATAGCATAGGCCAGCGCATCCGCGCCCTCCATCGCCTGCACCGCCCGCATTGTATATTCTATTGCGTTGTCCATTTGATTGGTCTGCGCATAAGCAAGCGCTATATTGTTGAGCAGGCTGGCATAGCCGTAGCCATCCCTCTCCGAAAGCGCCTCGTATATTTCCAGCGCGCCCAAAAACAGCGAGATCGCCTCGGTGTTTTGGCCGTCCATTCTGTATGCGCCCGCCAAATTGTTCAGTATAACGGCATAGCCCTGCCCCTTGGCTTCGCGCGCGGCCTCCCACGCCGCCTTCGCGCCTTCGAAAGCCCCTATGGCCTCTTTTAGCCTGCCCCTGCCACGGTAAAACGTGCCCAGCTCGTTCATGGCCGAAATATATTCGTCGCTCTGCCGCTGCGCTTTGTAGGCCTCCGCGCTCTCACGCAAAAATGCCTCCAGCTCCTCCGGGGTACCGTTGTCGTATAGATCGTCCAGCTTCGTGTAAAACGCATTATTCATGGTCTATATATAATACACCACCGCATATTATAATCCGCCGTATCAAATATTTTTTACCTCGCCTGCCGCCGCCTCATCCAGTATGAGCGTAACGTCCGGATGCAGCCACAAAACGGAGGCGGGCAGCATCGGATCCAGCACACGGTTGTTCAAAAAACGGCCTATCGCCGCCGCCTTGCCCGCGCCGCTTGCCACCAGCACGATTTTTTTGCTCTGCATTATGAGCCCCACGCCAATGGTGACAGCCTGCCGAGGCACTTCGGAAATATGGCTGAAAAACCGCGCGTTCGCCTTTATGGTATCCTCGGTCAGATCCTCTATATGCGTATCCAAGCACAGCTTGTCCAGCTTGGGCATGTTGAAGGCTATGTGCCCGTCCGAACCTATTCCCAGCAGTATGAAATCGAATCCGCCCAGTGCCCGCACGCGCTCGGTATATGCGTCGCAGGCGGCTTGCAGATCGGCCGCGTCCGCCTCGGGCGCATAGGTGTTTTTCACATCTATATCCACACGGCTGTACACAAATTTATTCAAAAAGTAATAGTAACCGTTTTCATTCGTCTTGCTCAGCGTTGCGTATTCGTCCATATTGTAGGAGGAAATGCCGCGAAAGCTCACGCCCTCCGCCCTGGCGAGCTCACACATTTTGTCAAAGGTGCCCTCCACCGAGCCGCCCGTTGGCAGACAAAGATTGGCGTTCGGGTTGGCCTTAACAAAATCCACCAGCAACCGCGCCGCTTCGGCGCTCATTTTTTCATAATTCGAAACAACCTCTATATTCATAATAAAAACATCTCGCTTTCAGTTTAACCCTTGTAACCCTCACAGGCTCTCTTGTTGGCTATAATCACCCTGCCGCACACACTTTCCAGCCGCTTTACGTAGGCCTCGTCCGCCATTTCGTCCGTTATTATGATATCGAAATCGGTGGGTTCGGCGTGCTTGGCCAAATAATCCTTGCCCAGCTTTGTGCTGTCCAGCACCAGCACCTTTGTTTTGGCGCTCTTCAAAATGGCGTGCTTCACGTCCGCGTCGCCCACATCGGGCACGGTCGCCCCGCGCTCTATGCTGAAGCCCTGCGTGCTTATGAACACCACGTCCGCATAAAAATTTCGGTAAAAATCCATCGTCATGCTGCTTATCACCCCGGCCGATATCTCATTATATTCTCCCGGAGCAAGCACCAGCTTTATTTTATTCGTGCCCTGAACATAGCTCACCACATGCCAGGAATTTGTTATTACCGTTATGCGCTTTTTCAGCATATATTTCACTATTTGCAGCGTGGTGGTGCCGCAGTCCAAAACCACGGAATCTCCGTCCTTTATAAGGCTGGCCGCCTCGCAGGCTATGAATTGCTTAACATCGGCCATCTGCCCCTGCTTTAGCGCAAAGCTGGGCTCTATTCCCGCGCCCTTGTTCAAATAGGCGCCGCCGTAGCTTGTCACCACCAGCCCCTGTTTTTCAAAAAGCGCCAGATCGCGCCGTATGGTCATCGTGGAAACGCCTAAACGCTCGGACAGGTCGTTCACCTCCGCCGTCACGTGCTCTTGCAATATACTGTATATTTCCATTCTTCTCTGTGTAGCATTCATGCCTCTTCCCCCTGCTTGCCCAAGACGTTTTTTTCTTTATTCAATTATACCCACAACGAAGAACAGATACAACCAAGCCTTGCCATTTTCCTGTCATATACTTTTGCCACTCACGGCTAACCGCCTATACTGGCATCAACGCCCATATCCGCCGCCATGCGCGCGTATTTCTCCATATATCCGTCCGGCGGCTCGGGCGTATTTGCCAGCTTGTTTTCCCCTCCCATTCTTATGCTTTTGCCCTCGCCCAGCTTGTGGAATTTCAAAATATCCACGCGCGAGACCGCAGCTCCCAGGCTTTTCACAAACTCGAGCCGCCTTGCGAAATCCGCCGCGTCATCATTATAGCCGGGCACCACAACCAGCCGCACTATCATGGGCGTGCCCACATTCGCTATAAGCCGCGCGTTTTGCAATATCACATCGTTTCCCACGCCCGTGCAGGCCTTGTGCGTGGCGCTGTCAATAGCCTTTATGTCGTACAGCACCAAGTCCACCGCCTTTGCCAGCGCCTCCATTTTTTCGGGCGCTATGAGGCCCGCCGTATCCAGCGCCACGTGCACACCCTCCGCGCGCAGCATACCGGCCAGCTCCAGCACAAATTCCGTTTGCAGCGCCGCCTCTCCGCCAGAAAGCGTCACCCCGCCGCCAGATTGGTCGTAAAAATCCACATCGCGCATCAGCTTTTCAAAAAGCTCCCCCGCGGAGATCGCATAGCCCACCTCCTCGTAGGCGTCGAAATAGCAGGCGGCGGCGCATTCGTCTATATTGACACACTTTTCCCGGTCTATGACGCAACCCTTTTCCGTGAGTTTTATAGAGCCGTTCGCCGCTATGCTTACGCATTTTCCGCAGCGCGCGCACCGCTCCGGGTAATAGAGATACTTACTGCCCGGCGCTATGAGCTCGGGGTTGGCGCACCACAGGCAATCCAGATTGCAGCCCACGAAAAACACAGTGCTGCGCAGCCCCGGCCCGTCCTTGGTAGAATATCTTTGTATTTTGGAAATATACCCCACCATCAGCTCCAGCCGTGCTCCGTTCTCTCAATTATGGCCTCCTGCGCCTCGGGCATGAGTGTGGAGAACAGCGCGCAATATCCCGCCACGCGCACCATAAGATCCTGATGCTCCTCCGGGTGCTCCTTTGCCGCGCGTAGCTCCGCCGAATCCACTATGTTGAACTGGTTGTGGAAAATTTTCTTCTTGCGCGCCGTTTCTATGAAGCTGGTAAACTTTTCGAGGTTTTCCTCACCCGCCAGCGCTCCCGGAGAAAAGCGCATATTCAATAGCTGGCCGCCCGCTATCTTATCGTTAGGCAGCTTGGAGATCGAATTTATAACGGCAGTTGGGCCTTCCCTGTCCGCGCCCAAACAGGGCGAAGCGCCCTCGTTCAGCGGTTTTCCGGCGAAGCGCCCATCCGGCGTGGCGCCCACGTCAAAACCGTTGGGCACGTAGGAGGTTATGTTGGAGGTGGACATGGTGTAGCCGCAGCCCACCGGCCCGCAGCCCGCGCGATCCGTGCTGTAGCCGGGCAGCAGCTCCAGATAGGATTCGTATACGTCCGCCACTATATAGTCCACATAGTCCTCATCGTTGCCGAACTTGGGCGCTTTTCTGCACAGCTGGCGTATGCGCGCGCCCTGCTCTCCCTCAAAGTTGCTGTCCAGAGCGGCTTTGAGCTCTTCCATCGTGAGCAGCTTATCCTCGAACACAAGCTTTTTGACCGCCGCCAGCGAATCGCCCACGGTGGACGGCCCAATGTTCGACTGACTCACATAATCGTACCGCGCTCCCCCGTTTTTGAGAGTTTTGCCGCGTTCCAGCGCGCAGTCTATAAGCGGTGAGGCGAAGGGGTCGGCGTCGTGGAATTTCAGCGAACGGTCGCACACCGTGTCGCAATCCACCGCCAGATCAAAATAAAACTTGAGCGCCGCCTTCCATGCCTCCCAAAGCCGCTCGTATGAGGCGTAATCCACCTCGCGCCCCTCTTTTCCGTTCAGCTTTATGAGCTGTATTCCCGTGGCCGGGTCCGTACCGTTGTTCATGACAAGCTCAAACACCTTGCCGAAATTTATGTATGTCATGCCGGTGGCGCGGTGCCCCCACCTTCCCGGGATAGCCGTTTCCACACAGCCCATAGAGGCGTAATCCCTCGCCGTTTCGATGTCCAGCTCGAGCGTCATCATGGCTGGTATCACCACCTCGTCGCAAAATACGGAGGGCATGCCAAAGCCCTTGCGTATAAGCCGCGCCGCGTCCAGCATGAGGCTGTGCGGGGTCTGTTCGCAAAAACGCACGCTCAGATTGGGCTCGGGCAGGCGGCTCAGGCTCATCGCCTCCAGGCAGAGATATGAGAGATCGTTTGTGCCCTCGCTGCCATCCGGCCGCATACCGCCCACTATGAGGTTGGAATACAGCGGATAGCCGCCGCTGTACTGCGTGTGATCCCACGGGCGGATCTTATTTAGCGAGTTGGTCATTATATAAAAATGCGTTATTATCTCCAGCGCCTTTTCCTTGGAGAGCTTGCCAGCTACTGCGTCCTTTTCGTAATAGGGATATATATACTGGTCGAAGCGGCCGAATGAGAAGGAGTGGCCGTTGCTCTCTATCATCATCAAAAGATGGGTGAGATATATTGTTTCCACCGCCTCGTAAAAATCGCGCGCGCCGCCCTCCATATAGTCCTTGCACATCTCGCTTATTTGCAGCAGCTCACTCCGCCGTTTTTCGTCCGCCTCCGCTTTTGCCAGCTCCGCCGCAAGAGCGCTAAACCGTTTGATATAGCAAAGCGCGCCATCCATGGCAATTATCACTGCGTCATAAAAATCCCGCTGCTCCTGCGTGAGCTCAGCGTTTTGCAGCTTCTCGGCCGCTATTTTTTTCACACCGCCAAAGCCCACCTTGAGCAGAAATTCATGATCGGGAATGATGTGCCCGTCGCCCGACATGCTTATGCCGCCGCGGTGCAGCACGCCCTGCTTTTCGGCCAGCCGGTTTATATCGGGCAGGTTTTTGTTTACCTCATCCTTGTGCGTTTTACCCACCCAATAGGGAGCCAGCTTCTTGAGCCGCGCTTTGGTCTCCTCCGAGACCTCGAAGGAATCGCCCGAGCGGTGTGCAAACTCGTCCAGCTCCTCTATGACCCAATCGTAGGAATATTCTGGAAATACGGGCGCCGCGAAATTGGCGCTGGCCTGATTGCCAAATATAAGCATATCGCTTTCAATATATATGCTCATACGGCTCAAAATTTCCGCAAAGGCCTTTGCGCGGCGTATAAGCTGCGGTTCTCCCTCCGTATTTTTGTACACCTCGGTTATTATCTCCGCCCTTTCCGGGCATATGGTCGCTCTTCTGTCGTTCATATATTGCTGCGCGCGATCTATCCTTTCAAAATCGCAATCGTCTGTCTTTGGAACAAAGCTTAACAATTCCATTTTTTGTTTTCCTCCTCTATCCGGCATTTTGTTGTATGCAACGGCAAACATGACTTCACCGGTTTGGTTTCTTTATAACTACAATAATACCACCCTAAACATGATCCGTCAATTAATTATGTGGTTTTATGTTGTTTTTTGAGCAATAAAAAACATTGCCCCAAACAAACGCAATAGCATGATCAAATAATGATCATTATCTAAGTTCTCTTATCAACCTTTTTTTATCGATTTCGATTCCGGCACGTTGCATCGCCCAGTACACAGCGCCCAGCACCGGCGGATATTCTAATTTTATAAAATGAAAACTATAGTCAGAAACATGTTTGTTCAATTCCGCATTCAAAACATCAATTATTATTCCATTGCTTCCCTTTATATATAAAGAACCTATCAGAACAATAGGTATAGATTCTTCCTTTTCAAAATCCAGCTCTGCCATTACGGCGGCGATATCCCGCGCGTTTTGTTTTCCACAGCGGCTAAGTATATCTTTTGCGACCTTGTCACCTTCATTTGCCGCCTCAAACAGTATGGGCGCAAATGATTTTGCCTCCAATTTTTGCTCGCAGATACCGCAAAGTATGCTGTCCATAAGGCAAACTTTGTCTCGTTGCCCCATTTCCCTCATTAAAAGCTCTGCCATAATGGTGCGGTTGCCGTCTCTGAAAAGCATGTCGTAAACATGGTTCACCACTTCAGTTCCCAGTATGCGCCCACCCGCATAGTCTCCCGAAAGCTCAAACCAGCCTCCGCGTATGCATGAATTTCCGCTTTGGTCTATGCCGCAAGCGCCCGTGCCCGAACCATTGAGCGAGGATATTCCCCACGCCTTATCAGAACCGGCCTTCACGCCTAAATACGAATCATTACACAAATGGAAATGTCTCACTCCACAGTCTGATATGAATCCGCCGATCAAGCTCCGCTGGGCTTCGCAATCCACCCCGGCCATGCCCAGCACCACTTCGGTCTGTTCCCATTCTATTGAATTTTTTTGTTCTATTCTGTGAAACAGATCACACAAAACCGCGGAAAGCTCTTTGTAGCCGCCGGCCATAAATTCGTGGCTGGTGGTTCCCCATTCAATAAAGTCAATAAGCCTTCCTTCATAATTAAACAATGCGCAATGTGTTTTTGTTCCTCCGCCATCCACACCCAAAAAATATTTTCTCATATCACCCTATGTTTCAGTCCTTCCCCTTATCCTGCCTGGGCTGACCCGTCCACGCCGACAAACCTCCATCCACAGCTATATTCTGGCCGCTTATATGGCTGGCTCCTTCGGAAGCGAAAAAGTATATGGCCTGCGCCACCTCCTCCGGCAATCCAATACGGTGATCGGGCACAGCCGCTTCAAAGGCTTCTATAACGCGCTTCGAAGATCCGCTTAAAAACATGGGGGTACTTGTGGCTGATGGGGACACCGCGTTTATTCTGACGCCACTCTGCGCATAATCTATAGCGGCAGCCTTTGTGAGCGAAATAACCGCCGCCTTGGAAGCGCAGTATAATGGCATATTGTAATCTCCGTTCATTCCGCACAAAGAGGCCACGTTCACAATGGAACCTCCGCCCACCTGTAAAAGCGGTATGAAATGTTTCATCATGTAAAATACGCCCCTCACATTTATATCAAACAAAATATCGTAATCTGCCGTATCCGCTTCGTGAAGCAGCCCCCCGCGAAACGTTCCCGCATTGTTTACAAGAACATCACATTTTCCGTATCGCTTTTTAACATGCTTTGCCAGCTCAACAGCGTTTGCCTCCAGGGAAACATCCGCACAATGTACGCTCAAAGAGCAATCGTCTCTCGCGAATTCCTCACGTGTGCGCTCCAGCTTTACTTTATCCGTACCCGTTATGAGCGTATCGTACCCTTTTTCCATAAATATACGCGCCACCGCTTTGCCTATTCCGGACGAACCGCCCGTGATCAACACTACCTTACACATTTTTTACTCACCCGCATTTATTTATGCTTGGGCATGCAGCCCGACGCCAGACTGCATGCCGCGCATTTTTTTACAGCTTCACGGTCTTTGCGTTGTCGCTGGCTTCATATATAGCCATTACAACCTCAACCGCCTTTTTACCATCCGCCGCGCTTGGCATTGTAGCCTTATTGTTTTTCACGGCCTCCTCAAAAGCATTTATTTCGGATGTGAACAGGCTGGCCGGCTCGTACTCGAGCTCCTTTTCGCCGCCTATGTTTATAACGCAACGCCCGTCAGGGTTTCTGAACACCGTGCCCTCGCCGTATGCAGAACCCTTCGTTCCGTACACCTCAAACATATAGCGGCAATTCTCGGTAACAACAGTAGCATCCACCACCGCCTGCGCGCCATTTTCAAACTTGAGCACGGCCGTGCAAATATCCTCCACCGAATATTTTTCGCTAAGCTCGTTACCTATTGTATCAGCAAAGGCTATTACCTCTTTCACATCGCCCAAAAACCAACGCAGCAGATCCACGCAATGTATGCCCATGTCCAGCATAGAGCCTCCGCCGGAAAGCTCCTTCCTTGCCAGCCAAAGCGGCTCGCCGTCCGGGCCATACTCTCCGCGATAGTAGGACATTTGCGCATGTGCCGTACCTATCTTGCCAAAATCGCCGTTGTCAATCATCTTCTTTACGTGCTGGTGCGCACGATGAAAACGCAGCATATGGCCTATCTGTATCTTTACGCCATTTTCCGCAACCGCTTTTTCTATGAGCTCGCACTCAGCCACATTCATAGCCATGGGCTTTTCAAGCAGTATGTGCTTTTTTGCCTTCGCCGCCTTCACCGCCAGCTCGCAATGAGTGAATACCGGTGTGGCAATATAAACGGCTTCCACATTCGGATCAGCCAAAAGCTCCTCCACGGTGCCGTATGCCTTGGGTATACCGTGCGCCTTAGCGAATTCAACCGCCTTCTCCGGAAATTTATCCGCAACAGCTATCATTTCGCAGCCATCGGCCTCTTTAAAGCCCGGCATAAAAGCGCAATCTGCAATATCTCCCGTTCCAATGATGCCCCATTTCATATTCAAAATCCTCCTATTATATCCACTGGTTCACGCCGCGCACGGACAGGAAATTGCCCGAAACCTGGTCGTTGTCATCGTCCGCAAAATACATTACCGCCTTGGCTATGTCTATAGGCTTCTGCCACGCGGACATATCCAGCGTTTCTATATCCACACCATCCGCGCGCAGCGCTTCCGTATTGAGCGGGGTATCAAGATCGCCCGGCAATACTGTGTTTACGCGAACGCCAAAGGGCCAGAAGTCCAACGCATGCGCCTTGGTCAGCATGACCACAGCGCCCTTGGCCGCGCAGTATGCCGCCAAATTCGGCTCTGCGTGTATAGAGCAGTCCGAGCCCGTGTTTATTATGTTGCCCTTGGATGCTTTGAGATAGGGCGCGCAGGCCTTGGTCATATAAAACATAGAGTTCAGACAAACCGCTATCACCTTGTCCCATTCGGCTGCTGACATGGTGTCCACATTGCCGCGCGGCGCTATGCCCGCGTTGTTGAAAAGAATGTCTATCTTGCCGAAATCGGCCGCTATCTTTTCCACGGTTGCTACCACCGCGCCATTATCCGAAACGTCACAGCCGTAGGCATTCGCTTTTCTGCCCAGAGCCTTTATTTCTCCGCAAACAGCCTCCGCCGCCTGCAAATTGAGATCCACCACAGCAACATCTGCGCCGTTTTCGGCCAGCAGCAGCGCCGTAGCTCTGCCTATACCCGAAGCTCCGCCCGTTACCACCAAAAGCTTTCCATCAAATTTTCCCATTGTAGATACCTCCATATAATTATTATTATTTTATTATTTGATCCTTGTGTTTTCTGTCTGCCGTGAGGCACACGGCCGCTATCACCAGCGAACCGAACACAACCTGCTGCATCGTCATATCCACGCCCACCATATTCATACCGTTGTTTATCACCACCACTATTGCGCAGCCCAGCAGCGCGTAAAGTATGTTGCCCTTGCCGCCGGAGAGCGCCGTGCCTCCCAGCGCGCAGGCCGCAATTACCTGCAGCGTGACAGCGTCGCCCACGGTGGGTATGCCGCTTTTCAGCTTGGCCGTTATCATCATTCCACCCAACGCGGCACACAATCCGCTCGTCACCATTGTCAATATCTTCACCTTATCAACGTCCACTCCGGCCAGCCTTGTGGCGCGTTCATTTGCGCCCACGGCAAATGTGAACCTACCGAACTTTGTACGGCTTTGTATTATATATGTCACCGCAAGCACCACCAGCGCCATAACGAACATGAGTGGTATGATTCCCATCTGTATTTTTGCGAACTCTATCATGGGATAGTTATCCGGCTTTATTTGCAGCGGTACAGCGCCCGATACAAGCAGCGCAAAGCAAGACCATATGTTCATCGTTCCCAGCGTCGTTATAAAGGAGGGTATGCGCAGCTTTGTGAACAGCACACCGTTCAAAAATCCCGCGCCCAGCCCCAAAAGCGCCGCTATGAAAAACGATACCGGCCCAAGCCCCGCCTGTAGCATAAGCGTCAGCGTTACCGACGAAGCGGAATATATTGCGCCTATGGAAAGATCTATAGAGCCCGTCAACAGAACAAATGTCATTCCGCAACCCAGAACAAGCAGCGTGCTAAGGCTCACCAGCATGTCCGTAATATTTTGCGGAAGCAAAAAGCGATTGTTTATTATGCTTATAACTACTACGAGTATTATTAGTGCAAACAGACCTATGAAATTTGCAAGAGATATTTTTTTCGCAGGCCTTAAAGTCAATGTTTTCACAATACTCTCCCCCCTACATCATATATTTGACGATCTCAACCTGATCAGGTTTGCCGCCCTTTTCCGCCGAAACCTCACCCGTGACCTCGCCATCCTTCATTATTATCACGCGGTTGCTCAGGCCAATACACTCATCCAGCGTGTCGCCCAGCAATATCACCGAAATGCCCCGTTCCGTCACATCCCTTATTAGGGAATATATCTCCTCCTTGGCACCCACATCTACGCCGCGTGTGGGATGGTTCAGCACCAGCACACCGCATCCGCTTATTATCAACCGTGCAAAGAGTACCTTTTGAGCGTTTCCGCCGGACAGCTTTTCAATAAGCTCTTCCCGGCCCTCGCATTTTATGCCCAGCCGCCCAATGAGGTCGTCAACACTTTGATTTTGCTTTTTTCTGGATAGAAATAATTTGTCCTTTATGATATCGTAATTGGAGATACAGACGTTTTCACTTATGTCCAATATACCAATTATGCCCTCGTCTCTGCGTTCCTTGGGAATGCCCAGTATGCCGTGCTTCAGCGCCTGCGCCGGCGAGCTTAGGCGCACGCCCTTTCCCTTCACGAACATCTCGCCCGCTGTTGGCCTGTCGTCCCCCACGATCACAGAGCACAGGCTCTCCTTGCCGGAACCCTCCACGCCGCAAATGCCCAATATCTCACTCTTGTGGAGATCAAAGCTCACACCCTGGAATTCTCCGAAAAGCGCCAGATTTTTTGCGCTCAGCACAACGTTTTCAAGCGGTTCGGACTGTCTGGCTATTTTGTAATACTCCCCCGAGGTTGCCCTGCCCACCATCATTTCATACAGCTTGTTTTCGTCCGCATCCTTCGTTTCCACTTCGCCTATATTTTCGCCATCGCGGAAAACAACAATACGATCCGTTATATTCAGCACCTCGTCCAGCCTGTGCGATATGAACACCACACCATGGCCTTCACCTTTCATGCGTTTTGCAAGCTTAAAAAGCTTGTTTATTTCATCATCGTTCAAAACAGATGTCGGCTCGTCCAGCAATATTATGGTCTTCTCATGAACCCCGCCCATGGCCGAATTGAATACCTTTGCAATCTCCACCATTTGCCTCGTGGAGAAGGGCAGATCGCTTATCTTTGTTTTGGGATTTATGCTCTCCAGCCCAACTATTTCCAGCGCACGCTCCGCCTCTTTGTACATATTTTTCCAGTTTATCAATCCATTTTTTATAAATTTTTTCTCTTGCCCAAAAAATATATTCTGTCCCACCGTTAGATTGGTTATAAGCGACTGCTCCTGAAAAACCATTCCTATGCCCGTATTCTGCGCCGCGTTTGCATTCTTGGGTGCGTAAGTCTCGCCATGCATAAACATCTCACCCGACGTTTGCGGCTGCACTCCGTTTATTATTTTGAACAGAGTAGATTTTCCCGCTCCGTTTTCGCCAATAAGCCCCAAAATTTCTCCCGAGCGTATATCAAACGATATGTTTTTGAGCGCATAATGGGTTCCAAACGCCTTAGATAGATCATCCGCTTTAAAAATTACATCTTTCATTGCTCTTCCCCCATAATTTATTTGTTTATTATTTTCTTGCCGCGCGCAACGGAAGCCGCCACAGCAATCAATATTATCGCGCCCTGCACGCCCACCAGCATGTATTGGCTAACACCAAACATAATAAGTCCGTTTCTGAGCACCGTCATTATAAAAGCACCTATAAGCGTATTAACAACACCGCCGCGACCGCCGCTCATCGCTGTTCCGCCCACAACCACCGCTGTGAGCGCGGGGAAAAGCTGTCCCTTGCCCATCGTTATATCGCCGCGACCCAATAGCGCCAGCACCAGCACGCCCGCAATACCAATGCATATACCGGACCAAACAAAAGCCAGTATCTTTACACGGTTCACGTTCACGCCTGCCATTTTGGGCACTTGCTCGTTATCACCTATGGCAAAAACATATCTGCCAAAAGGCGTATATTTTTGCAGTATCAGCGCCACAACGAAAACTCCAAGCGCAATGTAGGTTATTATGGGCGCAGGCCCTATGTTTACAAGCGCCAGATTGCGAAATCCCTCATCCACCACGGTAGCCGGCTCAAGGCCGTATGATAGCACGGCAAGACCCGCTCCCACATTTGTAAGCCCGAATGTAACCATGAAGGATGGTATCCTCAGCTTCACATATAAGAAACCCGCAAGAAAACCAAATGCCGCACCTACGCCAATCGCTATGAAAACTCCCCATACACCAAGATTCAGCGTGTTTTTGGTGTTGGCTATGAGTATGCTGGCCACGCAGCCGCAAAAAGCCATCATGCCATCCACCGAAAGATCTATGCTGCCCATTATTATTACGAAGGTGGCGCCTATGGCCAACACCAGCGGCACTGCAAGCTGTGTCAGTATGGCCACCAGATTGCTTTCTGAAAAAAAGCCCTCCGCCGCTATAGAAAAAATGGCAATCAATATAACCAGAATCAATATGGGTGCATATTGTACTATTTTAGATTTTTTTCGTTCTTGCTGTATTTTATATGCAAACTGTTCGGCAATGGTACCGATACTTTTCATTTGTCTTGTTTCCATACTCTATTACCCCACTTTTATTTTGATGATACGGGAGGATATACGCCCCCCGCATCATCTATACAAGTTATATCAGTCGCCAATTGCCATAGGTCTTGCAATTATTTCCAGCATTTTGCTTCTGTCAAACTCCTGAGCCAGCTTTTCTTTATTGAAATTCGCCTCATATTCTTCCACATTGTCCTTTGTCAGCAAATATCCCTCTGTGAAGAACATACGCTGATCCTCGGGCATTTCAGAAGGCACTATTTCACCCGACCATGCCGCATAGGGGAACGCCAAACCGTAAAAGCCCTGCAGCCAGCCATTGCTAGCGTAAGAGGCCACCATGTCCCCAGCCTTTATAGCTTCTATAGCCGCCGGTATACCATCAACACCGCAGGCCAGCACCTTGCCGTTCAAACCCTTTGCCTTGAGCGCCTCCACGGACGCCAGCGAAGTAGCATCATCCGCCGCCCATATTCCGTCGGCCTCTTCGCCATATTTGGCTATCCATGTCTGCGTTATGGAAAGAGCTGTGGCCGCAACATAGTTGCTGGATTGTTCGTCCAAAAGCTTCACATTAGGGGATTCTTCCAATGCTCTGTTCACGCCCTTTTGCCTGCGCAGGCAGGAGCTGTTTGCCAGTATGCCATGAAGCAGCAGCGCACTGCCCTCATTTGGCGTCTCAAAGTTTTTGAACATTTCCATTGCTATCTCATATCCGGCCTGTTCATCATCCGGTGTCTGATGCATTACATAATATTCATAATCCATGGGGTAAACGCCATCCGCCATGCTCCATACGCTGGACCAGTAAACGCCTGCTTCTTCGCACACTTCAGCAACGACGGCCGCCACGGGAGCGTTGTTCGGGTCGACATACAAAATCGTATTTTTGCCACCGCGCGCTATTAGGCTCTTTATATCATTTACCTGTTTTTCATCATTTCCGGCACATTCCAATATTTGAAGCTCTGCGTTTATCCCCTCCGCGTTGAGCTTATCCACAAATATTTCAGCACCCTCTTTTACCTGTACGTAATATTGATCCTCAAGGCCACGTATGGATACGCCTATGAGCAGCGGTTCACCGCTTGCGGCCGGCGCTTCTCCCGAAGCTTTAGGCTGTTCGGAAGCGGGTGCGGCCCCACTGGCCTGAGCGGCTTCCCCCGCCGCCGATTGCGACGGCTGCGCTGCTTGCTCTGCAGGCGCACAGGCAACAAGCATACCCGCAAATACCACCAACACAATCAGGGCTACGATTCTCATCTTCTTCATTTACAATTCCTCCATTATCCATTATTTTATGGCTATCAACATAGCTCAAAAAAAGCGTACAAAAATAAGACCCTATACCAACCTAGTTTGTTTTTATAGACGTACCTGTATATTATTTACTCGATCCGAATGACTCTTTTTACATGAACAAAGCCAATCCCAGCAACAAATTATCATTATCAATCATTATTTTATTGTGTTTTTTGTGTTTTTTATCTTACACACTTCCTCTCACATTTTTGATAATTCATGTTCTATATTGTAAATATTGTCCGATGTAGTAATATTTATCTGTTTTGATTTTTTGATTAATTGTACCAGAATGAGCGAAATGGCAATCCTTAGCATTTATTGTATAAGAAAACAACTACCGGTTTTTTTTATTGCCAGCACCTTTTCCCCGCCCTATCCGCTCTGTTGATTGACTTATAATAATTTTAAAAGATTTTAGCAACATCTTTTAACATTCATTTCTGTTGCTTTATGTTTAATATACATCATGCTTCGTGAAAAGTCAACATAAATATTAATTGTTTTTTTATGATACATTCATCTATGATTTATAGATATGTCCAATTAGCATAAGCCGAATTTAATTTTTTGTCGTAATAAAAAGGACATAAAAAAAACGCCTTTGAAAGCGTTTTTATCATATTACATATTCGTTTCATTCCCCGCCCGCACATCAAGCCTTGCCCTCCTTAGCAACAAACCCCATACACTTGGCGCCCGATGCCTTAAACACCGTAGCGGACGGTATCCCGGCGGACTTGAAGCCGTACAGCTTGCAGGCGCGCGGAAAGTTAGCGTCCCAAGTCACGGCAAAATATTCGCACTGAAAGCAGTCCACTCTGTTATCCTTCACATCCTTCTTAATCACAGTTGGCTCACCTCCAAATATTTTTATGGCAATACCGCGCAAATGAGAGTAACCGGAATCGTGATGATTTTTTACGCTATGCAAGGACAAAAGCGCAAGAATAGCAGAGCTATTTCGAGCATTTTGGACGAAGCATTGCGTAAAAAAGCGCGCGATTACGGTTTGCGCGAATTGCGCGGTGTTGCCTTATTCCCCATATCTATTCTGTAAACTTATATCCCACTCCCCAAACAGTGCAAATAGCATTCGAATACGGTTTGCCCAAGCGTTCGCGCACAGAGCGCACGTGCGTGTCCACCGTTCTGTCCGTACCCTCGTATTCGTCGCCCCAGGCCTCGTCCAAAATCTGCGCGCGGGACAGCACTATGTTTTTGTTTTGCATCAAATACAAAAGCAGGCCATATTCGCGCGGCGAAAGCTGCACCGGCTGGTCATCCGTGCGTACCTCGCGCGATTCCGTGTTCAGCGTTATGCCGCCGCCCTTCAGCAGCGAGCGACGCTCTTTGCCGCCTGCCCACTTCAAAAAAACGCTCATGCGCGCAAGCAGCTCCGGCACAGCAAATGGTTTTGTTATAAAATCATCCGCGCCCGCGTCAAAGCACTCCATCTTGTAATGCTGCTGAGATTTCGAGGACAAAAACAATATGGGCGCAGCGGATATCTTGCGTATCTGGCGGCACACCGGTATGCCGCTCAGCTCCGGCATATCGTATTCCAATATCACCAGGTCAAATTCCGCACGGCGAAACTTTTTGAGCGCGACAACGCCGTCGCAGGCCTGCTCCGCGCTCCACCCGAACTCATTCATACCCTTCAATATTTTCGCGCGGCATTCCGTGTCACTATCCGCGATAAGAATTCTTTCCAAAATGGCCTCCCGTTAAGAGAGTAAAAAAACAATGATCCGGCGATGGTCTACTATATTGATATCATTATATCACAAATTTCCGCTCCGCACCAACGAAAAAGGGGGAGAGCTCTCCCCCCGGACAGTTTCGACAGCCTGCAAGCTTTTCGGATTATTTTCGCTGGTAGTCCTCTATTACCTGCTTGTATATCTGCACGGTCTCAAGCACGTCATAAAGTTCATCGCGCAGCTTTTGGTTTTCTTCCTCTATGCTTATCATCTTGATGCTCTCCGCGTCCTCCCTTATGCGCATAGATTGTTTCTGCCCGCCCAGCGAACTGCCCGCGGCGCGCAAAGCCTTCTTGGTACGCGCCTCGGCCTCAGGCGGCCGCAGCGTCCCCCGCTTCACGTAGCTGGTGTGCAGCAGATGGTGCGCCCGCTCACCGTTGGGCTCGCCCAAATAATCGGCATACACCGCGCACACAGACGGGTTTTCGTGCGACTGGCGTATCTTTTTGCGCTCGTCCTCGGTATACAGCGCCGCCTGCCGCTTTTGCCTCACCTCGGGGTCTTCGCTGCGCGGCTGTCCTCCACCCGTTATGCAGCCGCCCGGGCAACCCATCACCTCTATGAAATGATAGGGCGACTCTCCCGCGCGTATCTGTTCCAGCAGCTTTTTGGCGCCCGCCAGCCCGCTTGTCACGGCAATTTTGAGCTTGAATCCCTCAAACCCGGCAAACTCCGGCTTCACATCCTCCAGCGTAAGCGTAGCCTCCTTCACCTGATCCAGCCCCACAATGGGCGTTACGTGTAGGTTTTCGAAGGGTATGTTGCGCCCGGTCAGCACGAAATACACAGTTCGTATGGCCGCCTCCATCACGCCTCCCGTCAGGCCGAATATATCCGCCGCGCCCGTGGAGGTGCCCAGCGGATCGTCGAAGCCCTCGTCTTCTATGTCTTTTAGGTCTATGCCCGCGTGGCGCAGCATCTTTCCCAGCTCGCGCGTCGTTATCACCGCGTCCACATCGCGCACGCCCGCGTGCTCCATACCCTCGCGCGTTATCTCAAATTTCTTTGCAGTGCAGGGCATCACGGAAACAACGAACATCTTTTTAGGGTCTATTCCCTGCCGCTGCGCGTAATATGATTTCGCCATCGCGCCCAGCATCATATGGGGCGATTTGCAGGTGGAAAGATGGGGCAGCATTTCGGGATAATAGTGCTCCACATACTTTATCCAGCCGGGCGAGCAGCTTGTTATCATGGGCAGCACCGCTTTACCGCCCGTTATCGCCTGCTTTGCCCTGTTCAAAAACTCCGTGCCCTCCTCCATTATGGTGAGGTCGGCCGCCCAGTCCGTATCGAACACCGAATCCACGCCCAGCGCGCGCATACCCGCCGCCAGCTTGCCCGTTACCGATGTTCCCGGCGCGTAGCCGAAAAGCTCGCCCAGTGCCACGCGCACGGCGGGCGCGGCCTGCATGACAACGTGCGTATCGGGATCGTCTATGGCGTCCCACACGGCCTGTGTGGAATCCGTTTCGCGCAGCGCGCCCACCGGACAAACCACGGTGCACTGCCCGCAGAATGAGCAGTTGGCGCTCTCCAGCGGCAGCTCCATCGCCGGAGCTATCACCGTTTCAAAGCCACGCCCCTGCGCGTTCAGCACACCCACCTCCTGCACCTCGTTGCAGGCCGTAACGCAGCGGCGGCAGAGTATGCATTTGGAGAGATCGCGCGTTATTGAAACGGAGCGATCCAGCTGCTGGCGCGAACTGTCCTCATGGAAGAGCGGTTCGGTCACGCCCAGCTGTTCGCCCAGCTTTTGCAGCTCACAGCTTTGGTTCCGCTCGCAGCTCAGGCAGTTTTTGCTGTGGTCTGAGAGCAGCAGATCATACAGCATACGCCGCGCGCGCTTTACACGCTTTGAATTGGTGTGCACCACCATGTCGTTTTTGGCCTGCGTCATGCAGGAGGCCATGAGCGTTTTCGCCCCCTCCACCTCCACCACGCAGATGCGGCAGGAGCCGAAGCGGTGCACGCCCTCCATATAGCAGAGGCTGGGTATCTGCACTCCCGTTTTCTTGGCCGCGTCCATTATGGTCGCGCCCTCCTCCACGGATACCTGTTTGTTGTTTATCCATAAATTTATCATATACAAACTACCTCCTGTCGCAGTGCAGACAGCGCATGGCCTCGGCTATGGCGTTTATGCGGTGATATCCCTTGACCACCTCGTCCATAGAGCGCTTGCGTTCGTCCGCGGGCAGCATTTCCTTTTCGAACTGCTTGTGGAAAACCACCTCGTCATCGTCATACACGTCGGGGATCTCTATGTGCTCGCCCTTGTTTAGCACGCCGTCCCCGCCCAAATATTTGTCTATGGAACCGGCGGCCTGCTTTCCGTCCGCGATGGCGCGGATCACCTCGTCCGGCCCGCGCGCCACGTCACCTCCCGCGAACACCCCCTCCATAGTGGACATCAGCGTGAGATTGTCCACCACGAAGGTGCCCCACTTTGTAACGCCTATCTCGTCTCTGCTCACGAAGGGCAGGTCGGCGTATTGGCTCACGGCGGGTATCACCCAGTCCGCCTCCACAATAAAGTTGGAGCCGGCTATCTCATTGGAACGCCGCCTTCCGGAGGAATCGAAGTGTGCCGTTTCGCGGCGGGTACACTCCACGCCGCGCACGCGCCCCTTGCCGTTGTCTATGAAGCAAATGGGCGAAACCAGCTCCATTATCTGTATGCCCTCCTCCAGCGCCTCCATCACCTCTTCGGCGTAAGCGGGCATAGCGTCTATGGTACGGCGATACAGTATCACCACTTCGCTCGCGCCCAGCCGCAGCGCCGTGCGCGCCGAGTCTATGGCGGTGTTTCCCCCGCCTATAACGGCCACCCTTCCGCTAAGCTCCATCCCTTGATTCTTGTGCACATCCTTGAGGAAGTTTATGCCGTGATATACGCCCTTTAGCTCTTCGCCCGGCAACCCCACCTTTTGCGGAAACTGCGTACCCGTCGCTATGTATATGGCGTCATAATATTCGCGCAGCTTTTGAAAGCCAATATCCGTGCCCACCTCTTTGTTTAGCAGTATATTGACGCCCGCCTGCTCTATCAGGTTTATTTCGTGCTGCAATATGTCCTTGGGCAGGCGATATTCGGGTATGCCGAAGGCCAGCACACCGCCCGCAACGTCCTCCGCCTCCATAACGTCCACATCGTAGCCTATGCGAGTGAGGTAATAGGCGCAGGTAAGTCCGGACGCGCCAGCGCCCACCACGGCCACCTTCAAGCCGTTTTTGGGAACGGTCAGCTTCATTGAATAGGCCGGCTGATTTTTGAAGGCATAGTCTGCCACAAAGCGTTTTAGGTCGCGTATGGCCACCGCCTCGTCCACGCCGCTCCTGCGGCATTTTTTCTCGCAGGGTCGCGTACATATGCGCCCGCATACCGCCGGAAAGGGATTTTCCTGCATAATGAGATTGTACGCGTCCTGGAAACGGCCGGCCGCTATGAGCGAAATATAGCCGGGCACGTTCACGTTGGCCGGGCAGGTGTTTTCGCAGGGTGAAATGAACATATCGGCACACACGCCCGCGCGGCAATATTTGTTTTTGATATGCTCCTCGTATTCCTCGCGGAAATATTTTATGGTGGAAAGTATGGGGTTGGCAGCCGTCTGGCCCAGCCCGCACAGCGCGGTATCCTTTATTGTTTCGCCTATCTCCACCAGCAGCTCTATATCGCCCGCTTGGCCGCGCCCCTGCGTTATGTTTTCCAGTATCTCCAGCATACGCTTTGTGCCTATGCGGCAGGCCGCGCACTTTCCGCAGCTCTCCTCGCGTATGAAATCCATGAAAAACCGCGCCGTGTCCACCATGCAGCTATCCTCGTTCATGACTATAAGCCCGCCCGAGCCCATTATGGCGCCGATCTTGGAGAGCGATTCATAGTCCGTGGGCGTGTTTAGATACTCGCGCGTCACGCAGCCGCCCGAAGGCCCGCCTATCTGCGCCGCCTTGAACTCCTTTTTGTTCGTTATGCCGCCGCCTATTTTATATATTATGTCGCCCACCGAAATGCCCATGGGCACCTCTATTATGCCCGTGTTGACAACATCGCCCGCCAGCGCGAATACTTTTGTACCCTTTGAGCCCTCCGTACCAAAGCCCGCGTACCATGCGCCGCCCTTGCGCAGGATGGGCGGAAAATTGGCTATGGTCTCCACGTTGTCTATTATAGTGGGCTTGCCGTTCAGCCCGCTTTCGAAGGGGAAGGGCGGCTTTTGGCGCGGCTCTCCGCGCTTGCCCTCAATGGAGGCCAATAGCGCCGTTTCCTCGCCGCACACGAAGGCGCCCGCGCCTATGCGTATCTCCAGATCGAAACTGAAGCCGGAGCGAAAAAGCCGTCCGCCCAGCAGCCCGCAGGCGCGCGCCTGCTCTATGGCAGCCTCCAGCCGCTCCACCGCGATGGGGTATTCGGCGCGTATATATACGTAGCCCTTGCTTGCGCCTATGGCGTAGCCGCCCAGCAGCATTCCCTCAATGAGCGCGTGCGGATCGCCCTCTATAATGGATCTGTCCATAAAAGCGCCCGGGTCGCCCTCGTCCGCATTGCACACGTAATATTTTTCATCGCCCGACTGCGAAAATCCGGTCTTTAGCTTTATTCCCGTGGGAAAGCCCGCGCCGCCCCTGCCGCGCAGGCCGGAAGCGGTTATCTCCGCCACCACGTCCTTGGGCGCGTAGTTTTGCACGGCGTTCGCTATGGCTCTGTAGCCGTCGCGCGCAATGTAGGCGCGAATATCGCCATAGTCCATGCTGCCGCAGTTTGCCATGACTATCTTGGTCTGCTCGCGGAAAAAATCTATATCGTCTATCACGGGCACGTGCCTTTGCAGATTTTCATCGAAGAAGGTGTATTTCTCCACCACCTCTCCGTGGCCCAAATGCCGCTCCGCTATCTCGGCCACCTTGGCCGCGTCCATATTCACGTAAAAAACGCGCTCCGGCTCCACCAGCAGCACAGGCCCCACGGCGCACAGCCCCATGCAGCCCGTTTCCAGCACGTTCACGCTGCCCGCCAGCCCCAGCGCCTCCAGCCTCGTCTCAAGGGCACGGCTCACTTCGCCGCAGCCGGATGAAACGCAGCCCGCGCCGCCGCACACCAGCACGGTCTTGCGGTAGCCCTTCATCCTTTTGTTGTATTTATCCTTTATTTCGTCCAGCTTTTGAAGGCTGTCTATCATTTCCCGATACATAAATATCCCTCCCTCAATACTTACTCAAAATGGCTTCCAGCTTGTTTGGGTTCACCTGCTTGTACACCTCGTTGTCTATCATTATGGCCGGGGCAAGCCCGCACGCGCCTATGCACCGGGCTATCTCGAAGGTGAATTTTCCGTCCTCCGTGGTGTCACCCAGGTCTATGCCCAGCAGCTTTTGCAGCCGCTCCACAATTTTTTTACCACCGCGCACATAGCAGGCCGTGCCCATGCACACGCGAATGGTGTGCTCTCCGCGCGGCTTGGGAGAGAAAAACGAATAAAAGCTCACCACGCCTGAAACCTCAGAAACGGGAACGTTCATACGCTGCGCTATGAATTGCTGCACGGGAAAGGGCAGATATCCGTATATCTGCTGAGAGAGGTGCAGCACCTGAATAAGGCTGTCCGTCCTTTGCTTGTAGAGATCGATAACATTTGAAATTTGCTCCAGCTTGGACGCATCCGCGTCATTTTTGCTGAGCGTCTTCAAAAGCAGCTCCTGCTCCATAAATAAATACCTCCCTGCCGTTCTATTCGTTTTTTGAAAGTGAAAATGTGCGCTGTTTGCTAAACATACTGCAAGTGTAACAAAAAAGTGTGATGAATTTATAACAAAACACATATTTTGCATACCTACAGTGTTATTATTGTTTTAATATGCTAAATATCCAACATAATTTCATGACAAATAGGGAGCGTATCAGACCTTTTCATGAAAACAAGCCGCTTATATAGTGAACCGGTAAAAAAATATCCGCGGAGACAAATATGAAAGGCGGTTATTATATGTATATAGCCAGCACACAAGAAAGGGTATGGTCACGCAGTATGAACGCCGAGACTTACTTTAACAGCGTTTACCACAAAACAAGCGCCGAGCTAATGAAGCTCATCGTGATCAAAACAAGCAATGCAGATCAGGTGGAGGATATACTGCAAAGCGTGTATCAGGAATTTTACGCGCGCATAATAAAAAAAGGGTACGCCGATATAAAATCCCCGGCAGGTTTTTTGAACAAACTTGCCCACCAAGAACTGTCACGATATTACAAACACAAGATTATCAAAAAAGAACGTGAAACCGATCTTCAAGGCTTCGACGATCTTATACCGGACGAAGGTATAGCCTTTGATGCGCTGCTTGAAATGCGCGATGAAATGGAGACCGTAAAAACGCTGGTGAAAAAGCTGCCGTTATTTTCATATAAAGCCTTTGTACTCTACTATTTTTACGATATGCCCGTATCCGCCATCGCGCAGAGTATAGGCATAAGCGAGAGCAACGTGAAGGACAGGCTTTGGCGCGCCCGAAACGCCATAAGAAAAGGATTGGTGAACGGATATGAAAAATAGTGAATATATTTTCTATAAGGAAGCGGCACGGGAGATTCTACCCGATCTTGAGCATCTGCGGCTAAACGTTTTGAATGGCGCACAGCGGTACAAAAGTGTTCGAAAAAAACAGCGTAGGCTCATACCCATACTTGCCTGCGTAAGCGCGGCGGTTTTGATATGCGCAACCGTTCCACCGGTGAGAGCGGCCATAGCGCAATGGTTTGAGGTGAATTTCAGCGTACAAAGCTACGTTGCCCAGCCACCAGCTCAACGCGTGTCCACCCCCGAGCTTGAGGCCATAATAGCTGATTCAAAACCTGATGTCCAGCAGACCGCAAGCTCAAACAGCGTGGAAATTGTGGAGATAGCTCCCGAATGGCGAGAATGGGCGGACAAGCTGAACCCCTCTGTAGGCGATATATATTATGACGGAGAGCAACTCATAGTCGGTTTCGACATGGGCGGCGGCGTACCCGAATTTGCATTGGGTGGCACACACACAGAAAGCTCAGGCGAAGCGCTTGAATTTCCATACGAGATTTGGATGGGCAACCCTGGATATATTTTTTTGAACGGTCAAATATATCAGGCTTCCTGTGACGCAAATATTACGGAATCCACGCAGCAGATGTGGATGAAATTTATTGATGAAAAAACGGGCCTTTTATCGGCCGAGGGCGTTGAAACTGCCAAAAATGCCGATTCCATAAGCTTTGCGTCTACCATACGCATAGAAAAGCCAGCGGATCTGCCCGATGATTTTGCCAGCCTTTCCTACGACGAACAGGCCGCCCTAATGGACGAGGCCATAGCCACCTTCGACGCTTCCCAAGCGGATATGCCAAAATTGGAGGGTGTGCAACAGGTTGAGGTGTATATGCCCCTCGTTTTGACCGACTTCTCCAAACCTATTCAAGAGGAGGACGCAATAAGCTATCAGGGTACTGAAATAGGCAAGCTAAAGCTCAGTTTCAGCTTCGACACCAATGGCGCAAGGACAAATGAGTATATAGCTATAGACGAAACTGTTAATTTCAGCGGAAGCGGAACATACATGTGGTCAGATTGGGAGAGCGAGGCCGGATACACTTCGTTTGTAAACAAAACGGTGGATATGTCAGGCGTGAGCATGACAGCCCAAAAACTTGAGATCTCCCCCACCTACACCAAATTGTATTTAGGCATGAATTGTCCGGATGATTGGTCCGAACGCGATAAGGCTTGCTTTATCAGCGCGCTTGGCTATGGCATAACTGGCAACGGAAGCCCTTTGATAAAGCGCAGTGAAACATTTTTAGGCGGCGAGAATGGAGAGGACTCTGTGATATGCATAGAACTGAGTATTCTTCCCTCAGAACTCAAAGCCTTACGTGATATCGAAATTATCCCATCATTGAGCAGGTATTCCGGATATGACAATACAGAATACGTGGAGGGCAAGCTCACGAAAATATCTAATGATGATATAACCGGTTGGCAGGAGGACAGCACTACACTCACCGATAGTGTTTTACAGTTCAGCATGAATTAACCCAGTATCAACATGGAAAGCGTCCGGAAATTATACCGGACGCTTTTTCATATCGTTAATGCGCCACAAAATTTTACTTATTTAATTAAATGGCCTATACTATAGACATGGAAAAACGAAAACTCTTGCTGTGGCTTTTTGGCGTGAGCCTTTATATTAGTGCGTTCACATTTGGCGGCGGCTATGTGGTGATACCCATGGTACGCAAATTTTTTGTGCAGAAAAAACAGCTCATGACGGAGAAGGAGCTGCTGAACATCGCCGCCTTCGCGCAGTCCTCGCCCGGTGCCATAGCCGTAAACACCGCCACGCTGGCCGGCTATCACGTGGCTAAATTCCCCGGTATATTGGTGAGCTACGTGGGCACGATCATTCCTCCCATAGTGATCCTCACGGTGATCTCAATCAACTACACCGCCTTTAGGGACAACGTGGTCGTGGCCGCCGTGCTAAAGGGCATGGAGGCGGGCGTTGCTGCCGTAATTGTGGATTTCGTCATAGATATGTGCAAAACGGTGTTCGGTCAAAAGCGGCTTTTAAGCACTATCCTTATCCCCGCCACATTCGTGGCCTGCTTCCTGCTGCATATAAATGTGGCGCTTATACTGATAGTTTGCGTGGCGCTTTCCATAGCCGAAAGCCTGCTCAGAAAACGCGGAAAAGGAGGGCCTCCCGGTGCTTTTGACCTTACTGATTAACTTTTTACAAATAGGTATAATGAGCTTTGGCGGCGGGTATGCCGTCATTCCGCTAATACAGCAATACGTGGTAGATCAAAACGGCTGGCTTTCCATGCAGGAATATACAGATATAATAACAATATCCCAGATGACGCCCGGGCCCGTGGCCGTGAACACCTCCACCTTCGTGGGCACCCGCGTGGCAGGGCTTCCCGGCGCCGTTGTGGCCACCTTCGGCTGTGTGCTGCCCGGTATAATAATAGCCTTTTTGCTGTACAAATTTTTCACCAAAAACAGCGAGCACCGCCTGGTGAACGACGTGCTTCAAACGCTCAAGGCCGCCTCCGCTGGGCTTATCGCCGCCGCTGCCGCCACCATACTGCTGCTAATGTTCTTCGGCGCGAGCGACATATACCAAATAGACGCGGGGCTGAACCTCACCTCCGCGATAGTGTTTGCCATATGCCTGTTCACTCTGCGAAAATTCAAGCTCAACCCCATGATAATAATAATAGCATCGGGCGTGGCGGGCTATTTTTTATACGGCCTGTAGGCCCCTTTCCGGAGCAGATTTTTTATATGAGCCGCAGTGATCTCCCCGCCTCAAAAGCGGCCAGCGCGATCCATGCCTACAAGAGCGCCACTGCACCGTTTTTATCAATCGAGCTATACATGAAATATCCATAACAGCTCGGAGCGTATCAGCGATAGTTTCGACGAACGCAGGCTCCAAACAATCGCGGCGGAGAAGCCCGCGCACATAATGCCGGTCCAAAGCACGCTGGAAATGCCAAGCACAAACAGCAGCATAGGCACAAACCCGGCAGCGGCAAATCCCAAAATATGGCGTATGCGCTTTTCCCAATCCTTACCTTTTAGCGAAGCCATTACGTATATCAACGCGGTGGAAAGTATGAGGAAGGGCACCACAAAATTTACCGACCACCTTAAAAAACCGGAAGCGACATCCACCACTATCACAAGTATGGATATTGCCATCAGGTGAAACAACACCTTTGCGCCGCCGTTCACATTCGCCTGAGCGGTATTTTTCGCGAGAAACCACGCATAGCAGATCGGCGCGGCCACATTTAAAGACCACAGCGCGGGTGCCAGCGGGTATGTTATTATATTCAGAAAAGCCAGCAGCGCTATAACTGCAACGGAGGCTATCTTGCAGGCTTTGCCGCTCTTTATTTGAACGGCTTCGGCGCGCTTGTACACCGGATATGCCGCCTTGCCTTCTATTTTTATATTTTCAAGCGGCGTATCGCACAGCGGGCAGACGGAATGCCCCTCGTAAACGTTCATGCCACAGCATATACACTTTGTCATATCATTCAGCTCCATTCATTAGAGTATACATCGGCGAAAAATCCCGTTTGCTCGGCTATTACCTCAAAAAACCTGCGTACCACATTTTTTTCGCGTATGGCGCTCGAAAAGGAAACAGTGAGTCTTCCGGCGGCTGTGCAAACCGCGCACCCCAAAGGGCTTTTGGGGGTGGGATATGTGAGCGCCTCCACCCGATCCACATATTCTTCCACAGACCTTGGCAAAACCAGTCTGCCAAGATTGGAAAATGTTATAGATTTGGCGTTTTCGCCCCACTTGCAAAAAACGAACTTGGTGCCCGCATTCTTCAAAAAAAGAGGGGCTATGCGTATGAAGGGATGGGCGAATATATTGTGATTTTCCGCCATCAATGACTGTAAGTATTCCCTGTTGACCTTGGCGCCAAACTCGGTTTTTATTTGAGCGCACATATCGTCAAAGGCGGTCTTCTCATAGGGCACCTTTATGTTTGGCACGCAAAAGAAATTCTTCAGCGTGCCCGATGGAAACAGTTGCCTCAGATTTACCGGAACCGAAATAACCGTGTCCGCCGACCTTTCGTTGACGCCGCCCTCGCTCTTTATGGCATAGGCCAACGCCGCGCATAAAAACTGAGTGATCGTGAGCCCACGTTGCTTTGCGCCGGCATTCAGCTCTTCGGCATCGTAAACGCCGTGTATGGCGCAATTGCCGTACCGCTCATGGCGGGTGCCCTCTATGTGGTAGGCGTTTGCAGGTTTAGACTTATTCGGCGCAATATCGGGATCGTAATATTTCTCAAAGCTGTCCTCTATTTCGGCTTCGGAGAAGCCTTGATCCGCGATTCGTATCATACCATCGTGCGAAACATGCTTACCGCAGGCCAGCAGATATTCGTATAGCAGTGTTTTAAGAAACTCCAGCCCGCCAAAGCCATCCGTTACAGTGTGGAAAAGCTCTACGGATATGCGCTTTTTATAGTACAATACGCGCATAAGAAAGCCATCCATGCTCTTATGCTCCATCGAGGCACAGGGGTACTCGCTCTCCTCGGCAACAATTATGCGTTTTTCGCTGCACTTTATATAGTGCCAAAACAGACCGTTTCTATTTTGCACAGCAAAGAACGGATATCGCCTCACCGTTTTATCCAGCGCGCTTTGCAGCCGCTCCGGAACAACCTTTTCCTTTAAAGTTACGGCCAAGCGAAAAACCGAGGAGTTGTATCGCGTTGTTGTCGCGGGAAAAACTTTCGCCGCGTTATCTAATTGATATGCTTGTTGCATCAGTATCACCTCTATTGTTGCTTTATCCCAAGAAGGGGCTTGTTCAGCAAATACACAAGGCTGCCCATTATCAGACAGGCCAGCATTTGCACTACGGCGTTAGGCTGGAAAATTATCAGGTTGAAAAACCATATCTCCGCCTGCCTGAGCGGCTCTATCGGCGTGAAAACAGATATTATGGCGACTATGGCTATATCTGCGGCCAGCCCCCATTTTGTGCCCTGCATAGTGGTAAAGGTGTGCAGGAAACACGCCAGACCAAAAAGAAAGGCAAATTGCTGCAGGAAAGCAACGGCAGGCCCGTTTGCTGCCCATCCAAATACATTCAGCAGGTTCAGTTCACCCGAAAAACCAAACGCGCCGGCTACAAAAACATCATATGTATAATATACTATTATATTTACAAGCGAAACCAAAGCAGCTAATATAATATAATTTAAAATACTGCCTTTAAGAAAATCCGCGCGGCTGCCCCCCAACCCCATAATTCTCTTATAGTTTCTTGCGGGTATGAGTATGGCGCTTAACGCTACAAGTATGTATAAAGAATTTTCCCAGTTTGTTGAAACACCGTGCGACATATCCACGCCGTTTGATATCAGGCACATTTTAACTATATCCTGCACAAGCATGGCCAAAAGCACAATAAAAGTTACAATGTATGCCGCTTTTATGGTACGAAAGTTTATTTTTGTGCTGCTCCACACGGCCTTATTCATTGTTTTTTCCTCCAACTATGTTGATAAAGAAATCCTGCAGACCCATCCGGCTTATAGATACGTCGCGGGGAGGGTCTATGCGCCTGTCAAATATGTGTACGGCCACCATGCTCCCCACGGATGTTTTGCCTATAACGTTGAGCTCCTTCGTAAGAGGCATCACTACCTCAGCATTACCCGTAAGAGAGTAAGCCTCCTCATCCAGCTCCGCAATATCCTTTTGAAGCACCAAGCTACCCTTGTCCAGCAATATGAGTTGTTGAGCTATCTGCGCTATTTCGTCTACGAGATGCGTAGAGATTATGATTATGCGGGGATGATTAAGGCTGCTTTCCATCACAAGATCATAGAATTCCTTGCGGGCGATAGCGTCAAAACCCAGAGCAGGCTCATCCAGCAGCACTATTTTAGAATTGCTGGACAGCATGAGTATCGTCACAAACATAGTTCTCATACCATAGGAAAGGTGCTTGTATTTTTTATAGCGATCCAAGGAGAATCTGTTTAGCATATCGGTCGCAAATTTATAGTCAAAATTTTCGTTCAAATGATCCGCCATCTCTATCAATTCGCCTATTTTAAGGTTGAATTGAACCGCGCTGTTTTCCACGAAGCTTACGTCGCCCGGCACATCCTTTGCGGAAACTTTGACGTTGTTTACAAACAGTTCGCCCGAGGTCGCGTTTGTTTGCCCGGCCAGCAGTTTTAACAGTGTTGTTTTACCCGCGCCATTCCTTCCCAGCAGGCAGTATATACCTTGCTCCTTTACTTTCAGTGATAATTCATTTATGGCAACTGTTTTTTTATATTTCTTAGTCACATCCCGAAATTCAATCATTGCCTTTCGCCTCCATTATCAAATGTATTATTTCGTCCGGTGAAATACCTAAATTTTGGGCTTCCTCCAGCATCGAATGTATAGTTCCCTTAAAAAATTCCTCCCGGCGCTGCTTTGTTATAATATCGCGCGCACCCTCGGCCACACACATTCCAATGCCTCTTTTTTTGTAAAGCATGCCCATGTCCGCAAGCTTACTTATAGCCTTCACCGCGGTAGTGGGATTTACGGAATACAATTTTGATATTTGCGTGGTGGAAATAATAAGGTCGTTTTCTTTGTATACGCCGGTCATAATATCCGTTGCTATGATATTCATTATTTGCATGTATACGGGCAAAGAATCATTCAAAGCCATAGCTCCTTTAAGTAGTGGTTATCTAGTTAATGGTATAAGTCACTAACCAACAACTCAAGAATAAACCCCTTGCCCTCTTTTGTCAAGATTTAAAATGTAAAAAATACTCTGTGTAATAAAAAGATACAATGCGGGCGCAATAACAAAAAAATCGCATACCATCAAACGATGATACGCGACCTGTTCGCTGCGCAAAAAAAGAACCGCTGAACTGCACAAAAAAACGCACCATTCGGTACGTTTTTTCTGGCAGTTCATGCGTGGAGCTGATGATGGGACTTGAACCCGCAACCTGCTGATTACAAATCAGCTGCTC